>NZ_RZPL01000064.1:0-13246 GCF_004022805.1 Mesorhizobium sp. M7A.F.Ca.CA.002.04.1.1
GTCGAAGATCAAGAGCGTGCCGTGCCGGTCGCAGGCCTCGCGCACCCGCTTCCAGAAGCCTGGCGGCGGCGGGTTTGGCGTCGCCCGCATCGGTTCGGCGACGACCGCCGCCACGTCCTGCTCGCGGCCAAGGACGTAGGCAATCATGTTGGCGCAGGCGAGGCCCGATGCTTCCAGGGAATCGTGGCCATAGGGGCAGCGATAGCCGTCCCAAGGCGCGACGTGCTCGGTGCCGGTCATCATCGGGCCTGATATGTGCGAGCGGAAGGTCGCCTCGCCACCAACGCTTGCTGCGCCGAAGCCGGCGCCATGGAACGCATCCCAGAACGACACCGTCTTGAAGCGGCCGGTCGCGGCGCGGGCGATCTTCAGCGCGACCTCGATGGCGTCCGAGCCGCCGGTGGTGAACAGCACTTTGCCGAGATTGCCGGGCGCCAATGCCGCCAGCTTCTCGGCCAGTTCGACGGCGGGCTCACAGGTGAAACGGCGCGGCGCAAAGCAGAGCTGATCGAGCTGCTTCTTGATGGCGGCCACAAGCCTCGGGTGGCCATAGCCGAGGTGATGGACGCTGTTGCCGTGGAAATCCATGAAGCGGCGACCGGCGGTGTCCTCGATCCAGATGCCTTGCGCCTTGGCGATCGTCGACAAACAGGGGCTGGACAGGCTCTGGTGCATGAAGGCGGCCGCGTCGCGATCGAGCAGGCCGCGGATCCGCGGATCGCCCTGCCCGGCATCCCAGCGACCGCGAGCCGCTGTGGTGTTGGAATCGCCTTCGGTGTGCACAAGTTCAGATATCGCGGCCATCATGGTCTCCGAAATGCGAATGAGGGAGCGGCGAACGCTCCCTCGATTGTTCTATCCGTCAATGCCGTCCGGTCAGGACCAGGGCAGCGAAAATGTCTTCACATTGGTGTAGCTCTTCATCGCTTCGATGACGCCTTCCTTGTAGCCGTTGCCCGAATCCTTGATGCCGCCGAAGGGCGACATCTCGATGCGATAGCCCGGCACTTCCCAGATGTTGACGGTGCCGACCTGAAGGCCGGCGATGTATTTCTGCATGCGCGGAAAAGAGTTGGTGCAGACGCCCGACGACAGGCCGAAGGCGGTCGAGTTGGAGAGCGCAATCAACGCCTCGTCATCGTCCGGCGCACGCACGATCGGGATGATCGGCCCGAAGGTTTCTTCCATGACCAGCTCGGATGTATGCGGCACGCGATCGACGACGATCGGCGGCAGCAACGCGCCCTGACGACCCGGATTGTAGAGGATTTCGGCGCCTTGCTCGGCAGCCATGTGGACGCGGGCTTCGAACAGCGCCGCCGCCTTCTCGTGCACGACGGTGCCAAGGTCGGTCGCGCGGTCCATCGGATCGCCGAAGCGGATCTTCTTCGCCCGCTCCAGCACCAGCGGCACGAAGCGGTCGGCGACGCTTTCCTGGACCAGGATGCGCTTGACCGCCGTGCAGCGCTGGCCGGAGTTTTTCGTCGCTCCGGCCACTGCTAGGTCCGCCGCCTTTGCCAGATCCTCGTCCGACAAATCGTTGAGGATGATCAGCGGGTCGTTGCCGCCGAGCTCCAGCACCTGGCGCTTGTAGCCGGCGGTGCGGGCGATCATCTTGCCGACCGGCACGCCGCCGGTGAAGGTGATCAGGTCGATGTTTTCATTGGTGATCATCTCGTTGCCGATATCGGCCGGCCAGCCGGTCACCACCGACAGCATTTCAGGCGGCAAACCGGCTTCATAGAGAATGTCGGCCAAGAGAAGCGCCGTCATCGGCGTCAGTTCGGTCGGCTTGACCACCACGCAATTGTTGGTGGCGATCGCCGGCGCCACCTTGTGCGAGACCATGTTGAGCGGATGATTGAACGGCGTGATCGCCGAGATCGCCTTCAACGGCTCGCGAGTGGTGAAGATCTTGCGCGCCTTCCCGTGCGGGGTGAGGTCGCAGGAGAAGATCTGCCCGTCATCCTGGATGCACATCTGCGCCGACAGCGTGAACACGTCATAGGCACGGCCGACCTCATAGAGCGAGTCCGTCTTGGAGATGCCGAGCTCGAGCGTGATGAGATCGGAGATTTCATCGCGGCGCGAGGCCAATGCCTCGGCGGTGCGGAACAGTATCTGCTGACGCTCGTAGCGGGTCAGCTTCGATTTGTAGCCGGCGGCGATCTCGAATGCCTGGCGGGCGTGATCGGCGCGGCCGGCCGGAACGGTGCCGATGACGGTGTCGTTCCAGGGATAGCGAACCTCGACGACGCCTTCGGCATCGACTCGTCTGCCGGCGATGCGCATCGGCTCGTGGCGAACTTTGATGGCGGGGTCGAGCTTGGTCATGGGTTCTGCTCCAGCAGATTCTTGTTGCGCGGAGGATTCGACCCCCACTCCGGCCCTTCGGGCCACCTCTCCCCCGATCGACGGGGGAGAGGAAATCAGGCGAGGTCAGTGCCTCAACGTTTCCAGGTTAAGCCGCGGCTAACCCTGGCGCCTTTCCTCTCCCCCGTCGATCGGGGGAGAGGTGCCGAGCGAAGCTCGGCGGAGTGGGGGTCGACAATCACGCTCGACTCAAGCCAGCGCCGCCGCCATGGTGGCGTAGTAGAAGGCATCGAAATTGCGCAGCGTCGGCTCGTTCGGAAATTCCGGCAGCACACGATTGACGATGAACGGCACCTCCTGCTCGGTCAGCCCGCCATGCGACCGTAGCGGCTCGTTCAGAGCCGCCAGGTCATGGCGATGTTCCGAGGTGCCGATCGTCTTGTTCTCGGTCGAGATCAGCACGATGTCGCCGATGCGATCGGCCGGCAGTTCGAAGCGCTCGCAGGCGGTCGGGCTGTCGACGACCAGCATGATGCTATCGATCTTGGCCAGCCTGGCCATGATATCGGCCTGGTCGGCGCCATCAGGCAGATAGGCGGTGGCGAAGGAACCCAGCGCGCCATGATGCACGACATAGGGGTCGGTGATCGGCAGGATGACGCGGGCGGCATCTTTGCCCAGCCACTCGTCGAGAAGGTCCTGGACATAGACGACATCAGGCGAACCGTCCGCCTTGTGCTTGGGCTTCATGCCATGGTCGGCGGTGACGACGATGGCAGCACCCAGCGCATCGAGCTCGGTCAGGTATTTGTCGAACATCTCGTAGAAGGCGTTGGCCTGCGGCACGCCGGGCGCATATTTGTGCTGCACATAGTCGGTGGTCGTCAGATACATGATGTCGGGGCGGAATTCCTTCAGCAGCTGGACGCCGGCGGCGAAGACGAATTCCGACAGCTCGGCCGAATAAACCTCCGGCACCGGCAGCCCAAAGTGCTTCGAGGCATTGTCGATGCCGTGCTCGGCCTTGCTGGTGGTGTCGGATTTTTCCGCAGAGAAGCACAGCGCGCGGCCTTCGTCGAAGGCGAGGCCCTTGCCGAGCAGCGCACGCAGCTTGTCCTTGGCGGTGACCACGGCGACCTTGGCGCCGGCATCGTAGAAGGCCTGGAAGATGGTCGACGCGCGCAGGAAGCGCGGGTCGTTCATCATCACTTCCTTGCCGGTCTCGCGCTCATAGAGATAGTTGCCGCAGATGCCATGCACCGACGGCGGCCGGCCGGTGGCGATCGACAGATTGTTGGGGTTGGTGAAGCTCGGAATGACAGAGTGCGCAAAGCGCACCGTGCCCTTCTGCTTGATCCTGACCAGAGCCGGCATCAGCCCGGCCTTTATCGCTTCGTCGAGATAGGCCGGCTCGCAGCCGTCAAGGCAGATGGCGATCGCCGGCACGCGCGGCCAGGCATAGGTGCGGCCGTTGACCGACACGGTGACAGGAGACATCTGGTTCATCTGATATCCTCGAAGTCGGCCGCTTCAGGCGGCGAGTTTGGCGCGTTCGGCAAGTGCCGCGGCGGGTGGGGCGGCGGTGTCGACGCCCATTTCATGAAGCGAGAACGCTGCCGCCTCGACGACGCGGCGCATGACATGTTCGTCCATCTGGCCGATGCAGCCGACGCGGAACGAATCCACGGCGGTCAGCTTGCCCGGATAGATGATGAAGCCCTTGTCCTTCATCAGGTCGTAGAAACGGTCGAACGCGAAACTGGCATGAGCCGGGTTGAAGAAGGTGACGATGATCGGCGACAGCCAGCGATCCCGGAGCAGTGTCTCGAAACCGAGGTCGCGCATGCCGGCCACCATAACGTCGCGGTTCCTCGTATAGCGGGCGCCACGGCCGGCGACGCCGCCTTCGGCCTCATGCTGGCGCAGTGCTTCGAGGAAGGCGGCCACGACATGCGTCGGCGGCGTGTAGCGCCACTGGCCGGTCTTGTTCAGGTGCGCCCACTGGGCGTGGACATCGAGCGACAGCGAATGGCTCCTGCCTTTGGCGGCCTCCAGTTCGCTCTTGCGCGCGATGATGAAGCCAAAACCCGGAACGCCTTCGATGCACTTGTTGGCGGACGAGACCATCGCCTCATAGCGGATTTCGTTGACGTCGAGCGCCACGGCGCCGAACGCACTCATGGAATCGACCAGCAGCTTGCGACCCTTGGCATGGACGGCTTCGGCAATTTCAGCGACCGGGTTGAGGATGCCGGAACTGGTCTCGCAATGGATGGCGATGACATGGGTGATATCAGGGTCGGCCGCGAGGGCCGCTGCCACCTCGTCGCCGCGCGGGGGCAGATAGTCACCCTTGTCGATCAGCGTATAGGCGCGGCCGAGATACTGCATGGTCTGCGCGGCGCGCAGGCCGTAGGCGCCGTTGGCCAGCACAAGAACCTTGCCGTCCCTGGGCACGAACGACCCCAGCATCGCTTCGACGCAGAAAGAACCGCTGCCTTGCATCGGCACGCAGTCGAACTCATCGTTCCTGTCCCCGGTCAGCGCCAGCAGCCGGCGACGCATATCCGATGTCATGGCGCGGAAGTCGCCGTCCCACGATCCCCAGTCGCGCAACATCGCCTGCTTGACCGAATAGGCCGTGGTGAGCGGCCCCGGGGTCAGAAGATACGGCTCGCCCAGCGCCGGGCTGGCCAGCGGCTCCGCGGCAAATTTCGTCTCGGCGAGCATGTTGTCCTCCGCTCGATCTGCGTTCGATGTGGCCTTATTCTTGGCCTGAATGATCTATTTGTAAAATCGTTATTTTGTATCGATGTATAGATTTTAGTGATGGCCTGCCGGGCGGGAATCCGTCCTCAGGCCATTGCAGGAGCCCTCACTTCCGCAGCCCCTCTCGCCAGCCGGCTTTCGAGCAGATCACCGCTCTGCGTCAGCAAGGGATAAGCGACCGAGGCCATCAGCGAGTTGATCTCCTTCAGCGCCCGCACGGCCTCCAGGTGGATGTCGCTGGTGTCGATGCTCTGCGGCATTCCCGATTGCAGGCGCTTGAGGTGACGGTCGTGGCTCGTGCGTTCCAGTCTGCGCATCCGCTCCTTCTCGACGACGAGTTGCCGCGCCGAATCGAGATCGCTCGACACCAGCACATTGAGTGCAAGCTGCATGTTGGCCATGACACGGTTGTGAAGCCCGGCCAGTTCGCTCCAGCCGTCGCGTGAGAAGCGCAGGTTCTTGTCACGCAGCTCCTGGGTGAGCACGAGCAGGTTCTTGGCGACGATGTCGCCGGCGCGTTCGAGATTGATGGCGAAGTCGGTGAGCTCGATGCCGCGCTGCGCTTCGGCCACGCTCATGCTGCCGCGATTGACTTCGGCAATGTAGAGCTTGATTTCGGTATGGGCGCGGTTGACCTCCTCATCGAGTTTTTGAGCCTGGCGTATCTGGTCGCCGGTGCCGGCGTCGAAGAAATCCATCACTGGGCGCAGCATCACCTCGACGACTTCGCCCATGCGCAGCAGCTCGCGGGTGGCACTGGCTAGCGCAAGACCGGGTGTGCGCATGACGGTGCGGTCGAGCGCGCTGGTGCGGCGCGACATCAGGTCTCCACCCTCTCCGGCCTTTGCCACCGGCCTGTCTGCGATCAACAAGGCGACCAGCCGCTCCATCATGCCGGTGAACGGCAAGCAGCAGATGACCAGCACCAGATTGAAGGCAAGGTGCAGGTTGACCAGCTGGCGGCCTTCGGTTGCGCCGAACAGATGCGCCGGGAAGGTCACGGCCTGAAGCGCGAACAAAGCCGCCAGCGCCGCCGTGCCGCGAAAGATCAGATTGCCGAGCGGGATACGGCGCGCCTCGACGGCTTCGCCGCGCGTCAGCCAAACCGCGATCAGCGCGCCGCCGCAATTGGCGCCGAGGATGAAGAACAGACCGACCTCGACCGGCAAGACGCCTTGTGCGGCAAGCGTGACGAACAGCAGGATCGCCGCGACGCTGGAGTGGATCAGCCATGTGAACAGGGCAGCGGCGGCAAAGGCGGTGAAATAGTCCGCGCGCAGATAGGAGATCACCAGTGGCAGCAAGGTGCTCTGCCGCATCGGTGCGGTCGCCTCGCCGATCATATGCAGCGACAACAGGACGAAGGCGACCCCCATCAGGATTCGCCCGCTATGCCTGATGCCAGCCACTTCGAACTTCAGGGCCATCGCGCCGCCGACCAGGATCAGCGCCGGCACAAGCCAGCTGAGGTCGAACGACAGCACCTGCACGACCAGGGCGGAACCGAGATCGGCGCCCAGCAGGATCGCCAGCCCGGCCGACACCGAAACCATGCCGCTGGCGGCAAACCCGGCCGCCAGGATAGCGACGGCGGTCGAGCTCTGCAGCAGCACGGCAAGCACGGTGCCGACGCCGGCCGATCTGATCCGCTCACCCCGGGCTTGCCTCAGGGCATCACGCAAAGCGGGCCCGCAGGCCCGCTCGACACCCGTGCGCACCATATGCACGGCCCAGAGCAGCAGCATGACCGCACCCGCCAGATGCAGCAGGATGATGGAAAATTGCATGGCGACGCCTCCGGTGCCAACGGCCGGCAGGGATGTCGACCCATGCTCAGGCTGAGGGTCGGCAAAACATAAGTCAAATCGTTCCTTTCGATCTTTTCCTAAGCAATCCTTATGATAAGATGTCGGCGATTTCAGAAGTGTCGGAGGCACGGGAGATGCGCTACGTCCAGTTGCGAGCCTTTCACCAGGTGGCCATCTGCGGTGGCTTTTCTCGCGCCGCCGAGGCGCTCTTCCTGACCCAGCCGGCGATCTCGGACCAGGTGCGCAAGCTCGAGGAAGAGTATGATGTGCTGCTGTTCAACCGGAACAAGAAGCAGGTCACGCTGACCCATTCGGGCCAGAAATTGCTCGAAATAACCCACCGCATGTTCGATACCGAGCAACAGGCGCTCGAACTCCTGACGGAGTCCCGCGCCCTGCGTTCCGGCACGCTGCGCATCGTCGCCGATGCCGCACATCATCTGCTTCATATTCTCGGCAGCTTCCGGGCCCGCTACCCCGGCGTGCAGGTTTCGGTGCGCGCCGGCAACACCGAGACGGTGATCAGCAGCCTCTACAGCTACGATGCCGATATCGGCGTGCTGGGCGAGGTGCCGACGGGGCGCGATTTCGAGGTGCTGAAACTCAACTCGACGCCGATCATCGCGTTTGCATCCGTCGACCACCCGCTGGCCGCGAAAAAGTCGCTCACCCTCAAGCAGCTCGCGCAGGAATCACTGGTCATGCGCGAGCGTGGATCGAAGACGCGTCAGAAACTCGAAGATCTCGCAGCCGCCTCGAAAATCGAATTGAGGCCGGCGATCGAAGCCGAGGGCCGCGAAGCCGTCCGCGAGATCGTCGCCTCGGGCGCCGGCATCGGCTTTGTCTCGGCGGCCGAATTCGGCCAGGATTCGCGGCTGGTGCCGATCACCATCGATGCTCCCGAGACCCTGATGGACGAGGCGTTGATCTGCCTGCGTGAACGCAGCGGCGGCAAACTGGTGCGGGCTTTCCTGGATATGGCGCGCTCGATGTCAGCGGATTAAGCGGCGGCCCTGATCTCCACCGCATCAGCCTTCACCCGCTCCGACTTCGGGTCGTAGGGGCTGCGCAGATGTGCTGTCGCGGCATGGCGAACGCCGGCAAGGTCGATCTCGAAACGACCACCGGTGAGAAATGCAGCGTCGACGCCCGCCTCGTTCTCGATCAGGCCGAGCGCCACCGAGCGGCC
Organism: Mesorhizobium sp. M7A.F.Ca.CA.002.04.1.1; assembly: GCF_004022805.1. Taxonomy (NCBI): domain Bacteria; kingdom Pseudomonadati; phylum Pseudomonadota; class Alphaproteobacteria; order Hyphomicrobiales; family Phyllobacteriaceae; genus Mesorhizobium; species Mesorhizobium sp. M7A.F.Ca.CA.002.04.1.1. Next base: position 8,080 of record NZ_RZPL01000064.1, read on the forward strand.
AAGCGTGTGGCCGTAGGCGGCCGAGCGGACTTCGCCGACCGGCTTGCGGTCGCGCAGGATCAGTTCGCCGCCCCACAGCATCGGCTCGGCATCATCGAGCGTGAACAGCACGATGCGTCTTGCCGGTGCTGCCGATGGCTTCGTCTCAACCAGCGCGTCGCGGCCGATAAAGTCACCTGGCTTGTCCATCGCCACGGCGAAGCCAAGCCCGGCCTGCCAGGGGTCGATATCAGGCGTCAACTCCCTGCCCCAGGCGCGAAAACCCTTTTCGATGCGCAAGGCATCGAGCGCATAGTAGCCGGCGTCCAGCAGACCGAATTCACGGCCCGCCTCATGCAACGCCTCATAGACGCCGACGGCGAATTCTGTCGGCACGATCAGTTCCCAGCCCAGTTCGCCGACATAGGTCATACGGTTGGCATAGGCGGTGGCATAGCCGATATCGATCTCGCGGATGGTGGCGAAGGGAAAGCCGGCGTTGGAAAGATCGGCCGAGGAGAGTTTGCCCAGCAGATCGCGTGATCGCGGTCCCATCAACGCCAGCACCGCGTAGGACGAGGTGACGTCGGTCACGATTGCATGCGCGTCGGATGGAATGTTTTTGACGATCCAGTCGGCATCGTGGACAGCTTGTGCGGACCCGGTGACGATGAGGAATTTCTCCGCGCCGAGCCGCATAACGGTGAGATCGCTCTCATAGCCACCGCGTGCATTGAGCACGCCCGTGTAAACAGACGTACCGTCCGGTACCTCAATATTTCCGGCGCAGATCCAGTTGAGCACGGCGCAGGCATCGCGGCCCTGCACGAGGAGCTTGGCGAAAGAGGTCTGGTCGAAGACGGCGACGGCTTCGCGTGTCGCCTTCATTTCGCGCTTGACCGCCTCGTGCCAGTTCTGGCGGCCGAAGGCATAGTCGTTCTCGGTCTTCTCTCCCGGTGCCGCGAACCAGTTGGCGCGCTCCCAGCCCATCTTGGAACCGAAGCAGGCACCTTTGGCGGCGACCCGGTCGTAGAGCGGCGAGCGGCGGAACGGCCGCGCCGTGTCCAGTTCACGGTTCGGCCACGGCATGGCGTAATGCAAGCCGAGCGTTTCCTTGACACGGTCATGCAGCCAGCGCGGATTGTTGTTGAAGGAGGCGAAACGCCTGATGTCGACCGGCCACAAATCCATGGTCGGCGCGCTGTTGACGATCCATTCCGCCAGCGCCCTGCCCGCGCCGCCGGCGCTGGCGATGCCCATGGAGTTGAAGCCGGCGCCGACATAGAAATTCTTCAGTTCCGGCGCCTCGCCGAGGAGAAAATTGTTGTCCGGCGTGAAGCTTTCGGGACCGTTGTAGAATTTCTTGACCTCGGCCTTGGCCAATTGCGGCACGCGGACCAGCGCGTTTTCCATCAGGATCTCGAACTGATCCCAATCGTCCGGCAACAGCGCGAACTCGAAATTTTCGGGAATGCCATTCATGCCCCACGGCTTGGCGTGCGGCTCAAAGCCACCCATGACCAGGCCGCCGACCTCTTCCTTGAAATAGATGAACCCGTCGGGGTCGCGCATGACCGGCAGGTCCGGATGCACGCCCTCGATCCTGCCGGTAACGATGTACATGTGCTCGGCCGAATGCAGCGGCACCGAGACGCCGCACATCAGCCCGACCTTGCGCGCCCACTGGCCGGCGCAATTGACGACGATCTCGGCGGCAATGTTGCCGCGGTCCGTCTCGACACCGCAGGCGACGCCGTTCTTCACGCTGATGCCGGTGACCTTGACCCGCTCGAAAATTTTCGCGCCGCGATTGCGCGCACCCTTGGCCAGCGATTGCGTGAGATCGGTCGGATTGGCCTTGCCGTCGCCCGGCAGCCAGACGGCTCCGACCAGATCGTCGGTCGCCATGACCGGCCATAGATCGGCCGCCTCCTTCGGCGAAATCACGTCGATCTCGACGCCTTGGGCGCGAGCCGATGCGGCCGTGCGCTTCAGCACCGTCATGCGGTCGGCGGTCCGCGCCACCGACAGCGAGCCACAATTCTTCCAACCGGTGGCGAGCCCGGTCTCGGCCTCCAGCTCGCCATAGAGCTGCGTGGAGTATTTGATCAGGCTGGTCATGTTGGAATGACTGCGCAACTGGCCGACAAGCCCTGCGGCGTGCCAGGTGGTGCCACCGCTGAGTTGCCCCTGTTCGAGCAGCACGACATCGGTCCAACCGAGCTTCGTCAGATGATAGGCGACCGAGCAGCCAATGATACCGCCGCCGACGATGACGACGCGCGCTTGCGTAGGGAATTCGTTTGCCATGGGACATCCTGCCGTTTTGACACCGGTTGGATCATAGCAGCCGAATTCCAAATATCAACACAAAATACCACAAAATATCACATCAAAGAGGCAATCATCAGCTCAGGCCCTTTGCGCGCAAGCGCTTCAGCGATGTCAGCCTGCGGTTTCGCGTCGACGATCACGCCGGCGGCGCGTTGAAAATTCGGAATCCTGAGCGGCGTCAGCTTTGCGAACTTGCTGCTGTCGAGAACGAAGTAGGTTTTGGCGGCAAGCGCGATCATGCGGCTGCGCTGTTCGGCGCCGGCGCGGGTGAAATCGGTCACCTCGCCGTCGGGCGACAGCGCGCCACCACCGAGGAACGCGATGTCGACGCGAAAGCGCGACATGGCTTCGAGCATGTCGATTCCCGAGGCCGCTTCCTCGCCCGGATCGACTTCGCCACCCAGCACATGCACGCGCATGCCTGAGACGTGGCACAGCAGAAGCGCGATCTTCAGGCTCGCCGTGCAGATGGTGAGATCGCGCAGGTCGGCCATGGCTTGTGCGATGGCCAATGTGGTGGTGCCGGAATCGAGGAACACCACCATGCCGTCCTTTACAAGACCGGCGGCCAGCCTGCCGATCGCGGCCTTGCCTCCGGCATTTTCGTGGCTGCGCAAGCTCATTGCCGGTTCGCTCGGCTCGAAGCGGGCGGCGCCGCCATGGACGATGCCGAGCCGTCCCTTATCCGACAGCAGCTTCAAATCACGGCGGATGGTTTCGCGCGAGACATCGAAGAACCCGGCCAGTTCGGCGACACTGACAGACCCCTGGGCGCCCAGCCGCCGCAGGATCTCTTCGTGGCGACGTGGAGCAAGGGCGCGCGCCGGCAGGCTGCTGTCGGGGGACATGATGATCCTCGGATCGAGTAGCGATGTTGCAATATGTGGCAGTGATCGTGCGCAGAGGCAACTCAAGCCATGTCGTCAGGATTTTCGCGACAGGCCATCTTCCCTGATCGCGCTGACCAGCGTCTCGCTTCCCTCGCGAAGATGCTGCCTCAGAATGCCTATGGCCCTGTCGCCGTCGCGCCGCCGGCAGGCGGCCAGCAGATCGCGGTGCTCCGTCTGCGAGCGGCTGCGATAGTCCAGGTTCGACAGCAGGATGCGGACGTAGCGATCGGCGGCATTGTGGTGCGCCTCGATTAAGGCCAGCAATCGATTGTTGCCGCAGGCATCGTAGAGAGCCAGATGAAAGGCACGGTTCAGCGCGCCCCATCGGCCGACATTGCGCTCCGCGTCGATCTGATCGAGAACCTGTTCCGCCTCGTCGAGCCTGTCACCGGCGAGATTGGGAAGCGAAAGCCGCAACGCCTCGCATTCGAGCAATTCGCGCAGTGCATAGATTTCACTGATCTCGGCGCTGTCCATCCGGGCGACCTGCGCGCCTTTTGTCGGATGGATGGAAACAATGCCTTCGGCTTCCAATTGGCGAAGGGCGTCACGAATTGGCATGCGGCTGAAGCCAAACTGCTCGGCCAATTCGTCCTGGCGCAGCGAAGTGCCCGCCTTGATGGTGCCACTGGCAATCGCTTCGCGCAGGACATTGGCGACCTGTTCGGCCACGGTTCGCGGCCCCTGCATCACGCTTTCCGCAAATCCTGGCAATCGATGCTCCCGTTTGACGCGGGGCGCTCAGCCTAACGGAAACCCCTCTGCATGGATATATGTATGCCTGTATATGCACACGTTCGGCATCAATTGCCAGACTTGCCCGAATTCCTGCGCCAAGGCCTGATCTGCGTATTTTACCGGCGCTTCGCTTGCCTGGCGTCAGCCGCCGAAGCGCGGTTCCGCAACGCCCCTAACGCCAAGGCCTGATATGGCGAACAGGCTGCCGCGCAAAACGCCGTCGCCGGGAAAACGCGGCAGCGGCGGCTTGGCCATCGAGGTGACGTAGAGGGTGTCGAGCTTCGGTCCGCCGAACATGACGCTGGTGATCTTCTTGACCGGCATGTCGATGATGCGATCGATGCTGCCATCGGGCGCGTAGCGCACCAGCCTTCCGTCATAGACCAGCGCATTCCAGAGATAGCCCTCGGCATCGACGGTCGAGCCGTCCGCCGCACCGCCTCGGCTGGTGTCGACGCGCACGAAGGTACGCCTGTTGGTGGCGGCACCGGTGGCGATATCGTAGTCGTAGGCCCATATCTCGCCGGTCCAGGTATCGGCGAAATAGAAGGTGCGGTCGTCGGGGCTCCAGCATGGACCGTTGGAGCAGATGATGCCGGAATCGATCCGGGTGACGGAAAAATCCGGATCGAGCCTGTAGAGACCGCCGGACGGCCCCTCTTCCATCGTATCCATGGAGCCGGCGAAGAAACGGCCGCGCCGGTCGACCTTGCCGTCGTTGAGCCGGTTCATCGGCTTGTCCGGCTCGGGATCGTGGATCAGCGTCACCTCGCCGGTGGCGAAATCGAGCAGATGGAAGCCGCGCTGCAGCGAGACGACAGCGCCGCCGCCGTCCTTGCGCAGCGCCATTGAGCCGATCTTCATCGGCACGTCCCATGACCGGATCTCGCGCCCGTCGGCGGTCGCCCGAAACACGCGCCCGTCGAAGCTGTCGATCCAGTAGAGTCGTTCCTGTTCGACGTCCCACAGCGGTCCTTCGCCCAGTGTGGTCTTCACGTCCACCACGACTTCGATCTTCATGCCGTCCTCCTCCGTTTTGCGTCTCGCGGCGATTGCTCGGGCCGCCTCAGAAAGCGACCTTGTCCCCGCCTTTCAATGACAGGATTTCGCGTGCCTCGTCGGGCGTCGCCACCTCCATGCCGAGTCCTTCGATGATCTTGCGGGCCAGCAAGACCTGCTCGGCGTTCGATTTGGCAAGCTTGCCCTTGCCCGCCCACAGACTGTCC
>NZ_RZPL01000650.1:0-3297 GCF_004022805.1 Mesorhizobium sp. M7A.F.Ca.CA.002.04.1.1
GGCAATTTCACCGGCGTCGAGGGCGAAGACGTGGTCTTCGGCCCGGGCGACATGGTGCTGACGCCCAACGACGCCTGGCACAATCATGGCACCGTTGGCGGCGAGCAGGCGGTCAACCTGTCGGTGCTCGACCTGCCGCTGGTCGAAACGCTGCATGCCGTCCATTTCGATCACAAATACACGGAGATGGTCGACGGCAAGGAAGTCGAGAAGAAGGTGCAGACCGCCCGCTACCCCAGCGACTACTCACAGCGCATCTATGGCGAAGGCGGCCTGATGCCGCGTTTCGTCGACCACAAGCGCGGCGGCGGCCTGTCGTCGCCGATGTATGTCTATCGCTGGGAGAAGATGGAAGCGGTTCTCGACGCCCACAAGGATTGGGATGGCGACCCCCATGAAGGCATCGTCATCGACTATGTCGATCCGACGACCGGCGGACCCGTCTTCCACACCATCAATTTCTACGTGCAGATGCTGCGCCCCGGCGAGAAGACCTTGCCGCAGCGCGAGACCGCCAGCCTGCTCTTGGCGCCGTTCCGCGGCAACGGCCATTCGATCATCGACGGCAAACGCTATGACTGGAACCAGTTCGACACCATCGCCATACCCGGCGGTTCCTGGGTCGAGCATGTCAACGGCTCGTCGAGCGAGCCGGTGATCTTCTTCGGCGCCACCGATGCGCCGACGCAGAAGGCGCTGCTCCTCTACAAGCGCTGGGGCCGCAACCAGGCCGGCGATCTGCTCCGTCTCGTCTAGTTCCGGTCCTCCGGCAGGCAATGTCCACGCCGCCATTGGCGGCGTGGACATCGAAATGGAATTTCAGCAGCAAGGGCGTATGCATTTGGTTTCGGCGTTCAACACAAAGCAGATCGGCCATGTCGACTGCCCAGGCGGCGGTCAGGTCTGGGTCGACGGCAACATCCTTTATATCGGCCACATGCGGCCGCCGAGCGGCACGACGCTGGTCGACATTTCCGACCCGCGCAATCCGCGCAAAATTACGACGATCGATGTCCCGCCCGGTTGGCACTCGCACAAGGTGCGCGCCAAGGACGGACTGATGATCATCAACCACGAGCGCTTTGGCGACGCCGGCCCGGCTGATTTCGGCGGCGGACTGGCGCTCTACGACACCACCAAGCCGGCACAGCCGAAGCTCATCTCGAAATGGATAACCGGCGGCAAGGGCGTCCACCGCTACGACTTCGACGGCCGTTACGCCTACATATCGCCGACCGCCGACGGTTATGTCGGCAACATCGTGATGATCCTCGACCTGATCGATCCCGCGAAGCCGGTCGAGGTCGGACGCTGGTGGATACCGGGCCAGTGGACCGGGGGCGGCGAAGAGTATCCTTGGCACGACTATGTCACGCCGCGCTGTCACCATCCGCTGCGAATGGGCGACAGGCTCTATGTCAGCTACTGGCATCATGGCTTGTTCATCCTCGACATTTCGGACATCACCAAGCCGAAGCTGGTCTCGCACGTCAATTCGAGCCCGAGCTTTCCGCATCCCACGCACACCTGCCTGCCGATTCCACAGCCGCTCAAAGGCCGCAACATCATGGTGGTGGCGGACGAGGATGTCGCCAAGCTTCGGCCATCGCCGCCGGCCTTCACCTGGATTTACGACATCACTGATGAGACCAACCCGTTGCCGATCTCGACCTTCCAGGTGCCAGGCCTCGACACGGACGGTTCACCGCAGCCTCAGATGACCGGCTGCCATCAGCCTTCCGAGCGGTTCAATGGAACCGTCATTCCGTTTGCGTGGTTCGCGCAGGGGCTGCGCCTCGTCGACATCGCCGATCCGTTCGCGCCAAAGGAAGTCGGTCATTTCATGCCCGACGCGCCGGAGGGCGCGGAGCGTTCCTCGTCCAACGACGTGACCATCGACGACCGCGGCATCGTCTACCTGATCGATCGCATCCGCGGCGTCGACATCATCGAAACCAGCGTTCTCTAGGGGGATATGTTGAGCGACAGCACGCGAAAATCCGCCAGCCACTACGCCATCGGCAACAAGAACCCGAACCTGCCGTTTCATCCGGCGGTGCGTGCCGGCGATTTCATCTTCGTCTCGGGCCAGGTGCCGAAAGACGAGAATAACAACATGATCAGCGGCACGATCGAAGAAGAGACGCTGGCGACGCTGAAGACCATCGCGCGCGTCATCGCGCATGAAGGCGCGACGCTGTCGGATGTCGTGCGGATCACCACCTATCTCGAGGATACGCGCGATTTCGGCCGCTACAACAAGGCGTTCCTCGAAGGGATCGGCGACGCCGTTCTGGCGCGCACGACCGTCGAGGCAAAAGCGGTCATCAACACCAAGATCGAAATGGACGCCATCGTCTACAAGCCGCTGCCGGCGAGCAAGTAGGCCCTGGACACTAGCGAGGAGAAGACATGTACAAGCTGTTAGGCCGCCAGACATCAGGCAACGTCCAGAAGGTGCTCTTCATGCTCGAAGAGTTGGGAGCGTCCTACAAGCGCGAGGATTATGGCCGCCAGTTCGAGAACACGCAGACGGCGGAATACAAGGCGCTCAACCCGACCTCCAAGGTGCCGACGCTGGTCGACGGCGACACCGTGATCTGGGAGTCCAACACCATCCTGCGCTATCTCGCGGCATTCGGCGGCGAACAGTTGAATGGCGCCACGCCGGCGGAAAAGACCGAGGTCGAGCGCTGGATGGACTTCCTGCTGGCGGCAGTCAATCCGGGCTACCTGGCGGCCTTCAAGGGCGCCAAGCTCACGCCCGAGGAACAGACCGCCGAATACAAGGAACAAGTGAAGGACCTTGTCGCGCAGCTCAAGATCGTCGACGGCCACCTGGCCGGCAAGGGCTTCCTGGCGCTCGGCAAGCTGACCCTTGCCGACATTGCCTGCGCGCCGATCCTGAAGCGCTGCGTCGACTTCAAGATCGACCGGCCGTCAATGCCCAATCTGGAGCGCTGGGTGGCCGCGATCGCCGCTCGGCCGGCCTTCAAGGCGGCAACCACTGCTGCTCCCGCAAAGGCCGCATGATGATCAAGCGCGCCGCTCTCATCGGACTGGGAACGATGGGTCCAGGCATCGCCGCGCGGCTTTCGCGCGGCGGGCTCGATGTGACGGCGTATGACGTTTCGCCAGGGGCAATCGAGCGCGCCCGCGGCATGCTCGATCTTGCCGGCGGCGTGCTCGACCGTCTCGACATCGAGGCGCCCGGGACTGGTGCCGGCAAAGTGCGTTTCGTCGAGACGATCGCCGAGGCCGTCGATGGCGCCGAACTGGTGATCGAGAACGTGCCCG
>NZ_RZPL01000651.1:0-3291 GCF_004022805.1 Mesorhizobium sp. M7A.F.Ca.CA.002.04.1.1
CACCAATGGCGCGGGCAGCGCCACGGGCTGCGAGAGCATCAAGAACGGGCTGCTCGACGTGATCTTCAACTTTAATGCCCCGATCCAGGCCGAGATCGCAGCACAACAGATTTCCGAGCTGCTGCAGCAGCCCGGCCGGCAGGCGGGCAGCGAGAAGACCATCTTCTTCGGCCCGATCACCCGCGTCGACAAGGCCAATGCGACCGGCAGGAATTGCTGGAAGCTGGACGAGCTCAAGTAACGGACTTCCTTGATGAGCATGGCTGAAAGCCTTGTGCGCTGGCGCTACCGCCTGCTCCCCGACCACGTGGTCGGGGAGATCCTGACCAAGAAGTGGATCGACAGCGTCATCCCCTTCACGGCGCTGGTGATTTTGTGCGCGATCTTCGGCTCGATCGTGCCGGGCTTCTTCGATCTGGCGACGCTGACCAATCTCAGCGGCCAGACCGCCGAGCTTGGCCTTGTGGTGCTCGGCATGACCATCGTCATGGTGTCAGGCGGCATCGATCTGTCTGTCGGGTCGACCTTCGCGCTCGCCGTGCTGGTCACGCTCTATGGGATGAATGTCGAGCAGTGGAGCTTTGGTACCGGCCTGTTGGCGTGCCTGGGCCTCGGCGTCGTCTGCGGCGCCATCAACGGCTTCCTGGTTGGCTTTCTGCGCATGCGGGCGTTTCTCACCACGCTGGTGACGCTCATCATCTACCGCTCGACCTTCGACATCGTCTTTCCCCAGGTCTCGACCCGGATCGTCACCAGCGGTCCGGACTCGCCAGCCTATGATTTTCTTGGTTTCGGTACGATCTGGGGCGTGCCGACGTCCTTTGTGGTGTTCGTCGTCATCGCGCTGATCATCCATCTCGTGCTGTCGCGCGCCCGCTATGGCTGGCGGCTGTTCGCGGTCGGCGGCGCGCGCCGCTCTGCCTACAATGCCGGCATCAATGTGCGCTTCATCTTGTTCAGCGCCTATGTCTTGTGCTCGGTACTGGTGGCGCTCTCCGGCTTCTTCTTCTCGGCCCGCATCGGCAGTGCCGCTTCCGACATCGGCACCGGTCTCGAACTGCAGGTGTTGACCGCGACCGTGCTCGGCGGCATCTCGCTAGGCGGCGGGCGCGGCTCGGTCGCCAAGGCGCTGATGGGCACCGTCTTCGTGCTTGTCCTGTCGAACAGTCTGCTTGCGCTGGCCGTGCCCGGCCCGGTCAATTTCCTGATCCTCGGCATCGTGCTGCTTTTGTCGGTGCTTCTCGACGTTCGCTGGGTGAAGAACCGCCACAAGATCCTGCGCAGCGTCTACATCTCGCCAACCTTCGCCAAGATGCCGCAGGCGATCTCGACCGCGCCCGGCGCGCCAATGGCGGTGAATGACCGGTTGAAGGACGTCGGCGTCATCGGCCTCGGCGTTCTCGATGGCGCGGAGGATGTGATCTTCGACCGGCAGGACCGTCTCTACACCGGCAGCCGCCAGGGCGAGATCCTGCGCTTCCAGCCGCCCCATTACACCGATAGCGAAGTGTTCGCACATATTGGCGGCTCGCCGCTCGGCATGGCTTTCGACCGCGACGACAACCTCGTCATCTGCGTCGCTGGCATGGGCCTCTATCAGGTCTCGCCGGCCGGCGACGTAAAGCTGCTGACCGCCGAAACCAACCGCTCACTGACCTCGGTGGTCGACGACTCGACCATGAAGCTCGCCGACGACTGCGACATCCTGCCGGACGGCCGTATCGTCTTCTCGGAAGCGACAGTGCGCTTCGAAATGCATGACTGGTATGCCGACGCGCTGGAAAGCCGCGGCAACGGACGCATCATCGTCCATGATCCCAAATCCGGTTCGACACGCACACTGCTGTCGAACCTCGTCTTCCCCAATGGCATCTGCACGGCCTTCGACGGCCAGTCGGTGCTGTTCGCCGAAAGCTGGGCCTGCCGCATCAGCCGCTACTATTTCGATGGCCCGAAGAAAGGCCAGGTCGAGCGCGTCATCGAGGGCTTGCCCGGCTATCCCGACAACATCAACCGCGCCTCCGACGGTACCTACTGGCTGGCCCTGATGGGCATGCGCACGCCGGCCTTGGATCTCTCGCTTGAAATGCCGAGCTTCCGCCGTCGCATGGCGCGGCGCGTATCGGAAGACGCGTGGCTGATGCCCAATCTCAACACCGGCTGCGTGCTGCGCTTCGACGAGAACGGCCAGATCCTCGAAAGCCTGTGGGACCAGGCCGGCGAGAAGCATCCGATGATCACCTCGATGCGCGAGCACAAGGGCATCCTCTATCTCTGCGGCATCTTCAACAACCGCATGGGCACCTTGCCCTTGAAAGGCGTCGATCCCGACTGGTTCAGCTCGGATTCCTACTGGGGCAAAAAGCCATGAGCGGTTTGAGCCAGCTTCTTGACCGCTTTCTCGGCCGTGGCGAGTGGGCAGTGACCGTGCCGACGCTCGACGGGCCGTTGCTGCCCAACCAAGGACTGGAGGAAGCCGAGCCGTTCGCCGGCCTCGCCGAGGCCGACAATCTCGTACGCACCGAAAAGGGCATTCTGGCAAGCAGCGCCAACCGGCTGATGCGCTTTAGCGCCGACGGCCATGCCGAAACCTTGCAGGAATTTCCGGGCGAGATCACCGCACTCGCCCATGCCCGCGGCATGACCGCGATGGCCATCGACGGCAAGGGCGTCGTCGTCCACGGCGGCCTGCATGACGGGCGCGAGGCGACGGGTGAGGAGGCTCGGCGCCTCTCCTGCATCACCGCTCTCACCTTCCTCGACAGCAACACCTTGCTGGTGGCCAACGGTTCGGCCTCAGTGCCGGCGAGCAGTTGGCGTCGCGACCTGATGCAGAAGAGCGTGTCCGGTTCGGTCTGGCGGCTCGATCTAAAAAACGGCCGGCTGGAGCTTGTCAGGGACGGCTTGGCCTGGCCGGCCGGCATCGCCACCACCGGCTCCAACCGCATCTACGTTTCGGAGGCCTGGCGCCACCGCGTGCTGGCGATCGACCTTGCCACCACGGCGACGCTGCCCGTGCTGGAGCATCTGCCGGCCTACCCCGCCCGCATCGCCCCGGCCTTCAACGCCGGCTATTGGCTGACCTTCTATTCCGTGCGCAACCAACTGGTGGAGTTCATCCTGCGCGAGGAGACCTACCGCACCCGCATGCTGGCGGAAGTCCCGGAGGCCTACTGGATGGCGCCGTCGCTCGGCTCATGGCGCGACTATCGCGAGCCCATGCAAGGCAGCCAGTTGAAGCAGATGAACGTGCTGAAGCCATACGCGGTGACAAGGTCCTACGGGCTGGTG
>NZ_RZPL01000652.1:0-3285 GCF_004022805.1 Mesorhizobium sp. M7A.F.Ca.CA.002.04.1.1
GGGCGAGGATCGCCTCGACATCGACATTCGGCACCTTCAGGTCGCGGCCGAACCTGCCGAACATGTCCATGAAGGAATCGGATTCCGGTTGTTTTGCCATGCTTGTTTGCTCCCCTTTGCCGCGGATGCGGGCACCCTCGGATGGAGAATAACACTCGCGTGCCGTGAGTCCATTCGGACGCGGAGGAATGAGCGCCAGTCTGGCCGCGCATCAATTCACGAGGAACAGCCGCTCGGCCACATAGAGCACGACACCGGCGAGGCCGCCGATGATCATGCCGTTGAAGCGGATGTACTGCAGGTCCCGGCCGATGTTCATCTCGATCAGCCGCGTCAGTTGCGCGAGGTCCCAGCGTTTGACCTGGTCGGCGATGAATGTCGACACGCCGGCCTTCTGGCTCTCCACGAACGACGCCAGCGCCACCACGAACCCCTGGTTCATGTCGGCCCGGATCTGCGCATCGCCGGCAAGATGCCGGCCGACCTCGACGAACATGTTGGCGAGGTGCGCACGGATGACCGAATTCGGCGCCTTGGCATCCTGCTCGATGAACTGGCTGAGGCTTGCCCACATGTCGCCGGCCAATCCCTTGACCTCCGGCCGGCCCAGGAAGTCGCGCTTCAGCTTTTCGGCCCGTTTGGCGTATTGTTTCGATGTCCTCAGCTTATCGATGAAGCCTTGGGCGAAGCTGTCGAATTCGGCGCGCAGCGGGTGGTCGGGATCGGCCCTCACTTCGTCGAGCAGCGAGCCCGCCGAGGCGACGATCTTCTTCAGGAGATAGGCGTCGGCGCGGAACAGGTTGAACAGCGACGGCAGTTCCTCGCGGATTTTTTCGCGCATCGTTGCCAGCGCTTTTTCGTCATTGAGGAACCGCCCGATCACCTTGGTGAATTCGTCGAACAATTTCTGATGGCGGCGATCATCGGTAAGCGCCGAGAGCAGTTCGGCGGCCAGCGGCGCCAGCGGCACCTTTTCGATCTGTTCGAGCATGCGGCTGGTGACGAAGCCGCGCAGGCCGGATTGCTCTATCGCCGCAAGCGTCTGCGGCACCAGCCGCACGATGAAGCGCGACAGGCCGGCGGCGCGCTCCGTATCGGCCAGCCAATCGGCGACCAGCGCCGAAAAATCGACCTCGGCAAGCTTTTCACGCACCGGTTCGGGCGCCAGAAAGTTGACCTCGATGAAGCGGCCGAGATTGTCGGCGATGCGGTTCTGGTTCTCGGGGATAATGGCGGTGTGCGGGATCGGCAGCCCCAGCGGCCTTCGAAACAGCGCCACCACCGCGTACCAGTCGGCGAGGCCGCCGATGGTCGCCGCCTCGGCAAAGGCAGCGACGAAGCCGAGCCACGCATGGATGTGCTCGAACGATTTGGCGAGCGCAAACACCAGTACGCAAAGCGCCAGCGCGGCCGCCGCGAGGAATTTCGTCCGCCGCAACGCGGAAAGCTTCGCATCCGCTTCGGCATCGAAACGGACCGGCGTCAAGGGCGAAGCCGATTGTGACATGGGTGAGCCGCTCCTCGTCGATCTCAGCCTATCTAGTGTTCCGACGGCCGAAATACCCGCGACAGCCGGTTTCGCCCGGCATCTTGCCCGGCTGCGCACACAAAGTTGAGGAGAAAATTCATCTATCGCGCCAAGCTAGTCTGGAATTATTCCAAGGTATAGGCCATATTCCGCCTGGGCCAATGTGGCGAATCCGGAATTTCGGGTCAAAGCCGCATCAGCAAAATTTCCAGATCTGGCGTGGGTTGCACCGCCCCAGTGCCTTGTGAGGACAATATGCGGCTTACGCGCCAGACCAACTATGCCATGCGCATCTTGATGTATTGCGCGGCAAATGACGACCGATTGAGCCGTATTCCCGAGATCGCGGCCGCCTATTCTGTGTCGGAGCTTTTCCTGTTCAAGATCCTGCAGCCGCTGGTCGAGCACGGCCTCGTCCAGACCGTGCGTGGCAGGAATGGCGGCGTCAAGCTTGGCCGGGCGGCCGAAGCCATCAGCCTGTTCGATGTCGTGCGCGTGACGGAAGAGAGCTTCGCCATGGCCGAATGCTTCGAGAACGATGCCGCCGAATGCCCGCTCGTCGACAGCTGCGCGCTGAACTCGGCGCTGCGCGAGGCCCTGAATGCGTTTTTCGCAGTGCTCGCCCGCTATACGATCGCCGATCTGGTAGCGGCGCGGCCGAATGTACGCAACCTGCTCGGCATCGACATGCTGATGGAGCGCCGCGCCCCGGCTGCCTAGCGTATTTCTCCCCGTTCTGCGGAGAGAAATGCCCGGCAGGGCAATGAGGGGCGGCGCCGACTTCGACAATTGGCGGGAGAAGCGCAGGAAACCGCCATTCGCAGGCCCGGCCTCACCTGAATATCAATAGACCGCCGACTGCGGCAGCACGAACGGCATATTGCCCGCCGGCAGCACGCCGACCTTGAGCCGGCAGTCGAACACTTTCTCGATCAGATCATCGCTCAGCACGTCCCGCGGCGATCCGGCGGCGGCCAGCCGGCCGCGATGCATGACGAAGATCCGCTCCGCATACATGGCCGTCAGATTGAGGTCATGCAGGATGGCGACCACGCCACCGCCCCTTCTGGCGAAGTCGCGGGCAATGTTCATGATGATCAGCTGGTGCTTGATGTCGAGGCTGGACACTGGCTCGTCGAGGAACAGAAAGCGCGGCTTGCCGTCGAGCACCGGCGCCCAGACCTGGCATAGCACGCGCGCCAACTGAACGCGCTGTTGCTCCCCGCCGGAAAGCTCCTGGTAGAAACGGCCGGCAAAGCCGTCGAGATCGACACGCGCCAGCGCCCGTTCCGGCAGCCGCGCATCCTCGCCCGGCAAGGCGCCCGAACGGCCGCCGACAAGACCAAGCTTGACCACTTCCCGCACGGTGAACGGGAACGACAGCGTCGTCGCCTGCGGCAGCACCGCGCGATGGACGGCTGCCTCGGCCGGCTTCATCGTCGAGAGATCTCGGCCGTTGAGGGCAACGCGGCCGGTATAGGCGAGCTCGCCGGAGAGCGCTTTGAGGAAGGTCGTCTTGCCCGAACCATTGGGGCCGACGACGGCGGCGATCTCGCCGGGCCGCGCGTGGAAATCGACACCACTGACGATAGGCTTGCCGGCGATATCAACCGAAACATCCTTTGCCTCGATCATCAAGCCTCACAAATCAACCACGCCGCGCTTGCGCAGCAGGATCCAAAGGAAGAACGGCGCGCCCGCTATCGCGGTGACGATGCCTATCGGCAGTTCGGCCGGCGCAACGATGGTGCGTGCGA
>NZ_RZPL01000653.1:0-3271 GCF_004022805.1 Mesorhizobium sp. M7A.F.Ca.CA.002.04.1.1
CAGGAAGAATACAAACGACCGCTTGATCGGATGCTTTACGGCGTTCAAGGGAACCTCACACAGCCATGGCGCGAACAGGATGTCGCGAATAGCATAGCGACATCAGGAAAAACCATGTCTGTCAATCGGCTACGCCGCTACGACAAGATTAAATTTGCGACATGGGTCGCAAATGGGCAATCGGCGTGCAGCGGGGCCCGGAAGTGGCACGAACTGTTCAAGGGACAGGCAGCGTACAGCCTGTGCGCAGAACAAAAACGCCGCTCTGGCTGGAGGCAGGCGGCGTTGCAGTTTTAAAGCAGCGGCAGGGATGCGCTGCCTGGAAAATCTTCAGGCGACGAAGCCGAGGCGCGCCGCATTCATGGCGCCAGTCTGGCCGGGCATGGTGTTGGCGAGACGCTGACGCTCGAGAGCGGTGGTCAGGTTCATTTCGCGGCGGGCAAAGAGGCGGGCAAAAAGCTTCATAATCATCTCCATTCGGTTGCTCAGACGGGTCGCCTTCGCTTGATGGAGTGGGGCAGCTCGTTTGCTGGCGCTGATATAGGCTTGTGTAAGCAGAAACTAAATCGCAAAAGCGAACCGCTTGATATGAAATGCGACATCGATTGCGACAGATTTGGGCAAGGTGCTCAAAATTTACGATCATTTACAAGACATTAAGTGAAAACAGGAGCTGCTATGCGGCTTTCTCATATGCGTCATGCGTTGGCGACATGGCTCCAAAACTCATTTGTATACAAATAAAATAAAGAAGGCCTGCCGGGCGGTTCGCGCGGCAGGCCTTCAGCACATAGTACACACGATCTACTTTGCTCCAGCCCAGGATCCGATGCCATTGCGAGTACCGGTCTTGGTGTCGGAAGCCTCAGGCCAGCCGATATCCTTCTGCAGTTCGATCGGCAAGGAACGGATGGCGCGCTCGGTCTGGTAGCGGGCGCGTGCCGCGCTGAATTCGGTCGCGATGCGACCAAGAGACGACAGGATAGACATTTCTTTCTCCTTTGGTGGCTGGCGGGTGCCAGACAGCGCGTTGGTTACGTCGGGTTTGTTTCAACTTCATTTCGTGTCGAATGCAGGTCTGTGTCGGGGTCGTTTCATGGCTGCTTGTGGCAGCTGCCTCATTCGATGGAGTTGACTATCCTCCCAATCTGATGTTCAATCAAACGAAATGGAGTGATGTTTTGTATCAGAAAAATTGAAGGTCGGTTGCCATGAACGCCCCGCTCAATCATCCGCTGCCACTGCTCGATCTCGACGTTTTGCGCACTTTCGTGGCGATTGCCGAGACCGGCAGCTTCACCACCGCCGCCAATGCCGTCTTTCGCACGCCTTCGGCCGTCTCCATGCAGATCAAGAAGCTGGAGGACATTCTCGGCCGCTCCGTGTTCGCGCGCGACGCCCGCTCGGTGTCGCTGACCACGGACGGCGAGATGCTGCTCGGCTATGCCCGCCGGCTGCTGTCGATCAACCGCGAGGTGGTGTCGAAGTTCATCATTCCCGAGATTGTCGGTGTCGTGCGGCTTGGTTCGCCGGACGATTACGGCGAGCGCGTGCTGCCGCATGTGCTGAAGCGTTTCGCGCAGTCGCATCCGTCGATCGCCGTCGACGTCACCATCGACCAGAGCAGCAATCTGCGCCGGCGCATGGACGACCGGGCGCTCGACATCACGCTGCTGACCAATTCCTACAAGACCAGCGCGCTCGGCGCCGAGGTGCTGCTGACCGAGCCGATCGTCTGGGCTGGCGCCAAGGGCGGCTGCGCGCATCTGCGCGAGCCGCTGCCGGTGTCGCTTTGGGAAGAGGGCTGCGCCTGGCGCGCCGGAGCGCTCGATGCGCTTGGCCGCGAGGGCCGCAACTACCGCATCGCCTATATGAGCGCGCACACGGCCGGCCAGCGCGCCGCGATCATGTCCGATCTCGCCGTGGCGCCGCTGCCGAAGTCGTTTCTCGGCAACGACATGGTCGAACTCTGCCCGAAGGACGGCATGCCCGACATCGGCACCTACAATCTGGCGATGGTGGTGGCGCCGGACGCCAGCGCGCCGGTCAAGGCCGTCGCCGACCACATCCGCGCGACCTTCGAAGTGTTCCGGGAAACCGGCAAGTTCTGACCGGCTGGTAAGGACGACAATATAGAGCTACTCCGCCGCTTCGGCGGGGCGCTGTTCAGGCCTTAGTCTCGTGTCTTGCACGATCCGGCTCTCCCCGAGAAATTCGACGATGCGCTCGCGGGCGCGCCGGGCCTCCGGCATGTCGATCAGCGGCCAGACGTGGAACATGCCTTCCTCATAGACAAGATCGATTTCAACGCCGGCGGCGCGGGCTTTTTCCGCGAAGATCAGATTGTCGGGCGTCAAAAGATCGCGCGAGCCAGTCAAAAGCAGTGTTCTTGGCAGCACTGACAGATCTCCATAGACCGGGCTGATATGCCAGTCGCTGGGATCGATGCCGGCACTGTACAGACGAATCGCCTCTCGTCCGCCAGCTATGCCCAGCCAAGGGTCGTTGCGTTCCGCCTCGAACACTGCGGGATTGGTGAGCGACACGTCGAGACCCGGCGAAATGAGCACATGTCGTGACGGCAGGGACAGTCCTTCTTCGGCGGCCATCATGGTCAGCACCACAGCCATGTTGCCGCCGGCGGAATCGCCCATGAAGACGATGTCCTCGGCCTCCGTCTCGGCGAGCATCTGCCGGTAAACATCGCCAACCATCCCGAACATGGCGTGGAAATCATGTTCGGGGGCAATTGGATAGATCGGCACCGTGATTGCGTAGCCCAACCGATCCGCCATGTCGGCAATCAGGTGCCAATGATAGGGCGTGATTTCAAAGACATAGGCGCCGCCGTGCAAGTAGAGAATCCGCTTCTGTTCGCCGGACTTGGGTGGGATTTCGTATACGGGGAAGCCACCGACCGTATGCATCTCGATATCGAGACGCTGGTGTAGCGAGGCGGGCGGCCGGTGGTTCTCGGTCTTGCGCGCGGCCGCGATCCAGCGCTGCAGATTTTCCGGACTGGCAAATGCCTGCTTACGGCTGTGCCGCAAGACAAAAGACACGACATGGCTTTTCAAACTTGGCATGCGGATACACGAACTTCGGCCAAAGCCGACTAAGAGAACCCCCTAAATCGAAAGATTGTGCCGTGGCTGAAAATGTCAAGATTTGCGCCCGCGTCTACACGGCGGTTTGATCCGCGCCGCAGTGGTCAGCGACGCGGTAAAAGTGCGGCTCGCAGCCGGTTGCTGGTGGTCGCCGGGGACTGTCT
>NZ_RZPL01000654.1:0-3229 GCF_004022805.1 Mesorhizobium sp. M7A.F.Ca.CA.002.04.1.1
CATCTCAACGGCTACAAGATCGCCAATCCGACGATCCTCGGCCGCATGGACGATCAGGAATTGCGAGACCTTTTCGCCGGCTATGGCTACGAACCGTTCTTCGTCGAAGGCCACGAGCCGCTTGCCATGCACCGGTCCATGGCCGCGACGCTCGACACGGTGCTCGATCGCATCCGTTCCATTCAGGAGCAGGCACGGGCTCCGGGATGGCATGGTCAACGCCCGAAATGGCCGATGATCGTGCTGCGCAGCCCCAAGGGATGGACCGGGCCGAAGGAAGTCGATGGCGAAAAAGTCGAGGGTTTCTGGCGCTCGCATCAAGTGCCGGTATCGAACGCTCGAGGGAATGAGGAGCACCGCAAGATCCTCGAAAACTGGATGCGAAGCTACGAACCGGGAGAGCTGTTCGACGAAAGCGGGCACCTGTTGCCGGAGCTTGCGGCACTTGCCCCGACAGGGACAAGGCGCATGGGCGCAAGCCCGTACGCAAATGGCGGCCTGCTGAAGCGCGATCTGATGCTTCCAGATTGGAAAAGCCTGGCCCTGGAAGTGCCGCGTCCAGGTGGCGTCATTGCCGAGGCGACGCGGATTTGCGGAAGCTATCTTCGCGAGGTGTTCCGCCTCAATGCCGAGGCGCGAAACTTCCGCCTGATGGGGCCGGACGAGACATCCTCCAACCGCCTCGACGACGTGTTCGAGGTCACCGATCGGATCTGGATGGAGCGCATCGAGCCCTATGACGTCCATCTTTCCCGTGATGGTCGCGTCATGGAAGTGCTGAGCGAGCATCTCTGCCAGGGCTGGCTTGAAGGCTATCTGCTCACCGGCCGCCATGGCCTGTTTTCATGCTATGAGGCCTTCATTCATATCGTCGATTCGATGGTCAACCAGCATGCCAAATGGCTGAAGACCTCCGGCGAGCTCGCTTGGCGCAAGCCGATCGCCTCGCTCAATTACCTTTTGACCTCGCATGTCTGGCGGCAGGATCACAATGGTTTCAGCCATCAGGATCCGGGCTTTGCCGATCTGGTCGCCAACAAGAAGGCCGACACGGTAAGGCTCTATTTCCCGCCGGACGCCAACACCCTGTTGTGGATCACCGATCATTGCCTGAGAACCTATAACCGCATCAATGTCATCACCGCCGGCAAGCAGCCGGGACCGCAATGGCTGTCCATTGAAGAAGC
Source organism: Mesorhizobium sp. M7A.F.Ca.CA.002.04.1.1 (assembly GCF_004022805.1). NCBI lineage: Bacteria > Pseudomonadati > Pseudomonadota > Alphaproteobacteria > Hyphomicrobiales > Phyllobacteriaceae > Mesorhizobium > Mesorhizobium sp. M7A.F.Ca.CA.002.04.1.1. The sequence goes on from NZ_RZPL01000654.1 coordinate 1,188, forward strand.
CGGAGCGCATTGCAAAGCTGGAGCGGGCATCTGGGAATGGGCCGGCACGGTTGCTCAGCACGAGGAGCCCGATGTGGTCATGGCCTGCGCCGGCGATGTGCCGACCCTGGAAACACTGGCCGCGACAGACATTCTGCGCTCCGCGATCCCCGACCTGAAAATCCGCGTCGTCAATGTTGTCGATCTGATGACATTGCAGTCGAACACGGAGCATCCGCACGGCCTGCCCGACGGGGACTTCGACGCGTTGTTCACGAAAACACGGCCCGTCATCTTCGCCTATCACGGCTATCCCTATCTCATTCATCGCCTGACATACCGCCGCGCCAACCATGACAACATGCATGTGCATGGCTTCCGCGAGGAGGGCACCACGACGACGCCATTCGACATGGTGGTGCTCAATGAACTCGACCGCTACCATCTCGCGCTCGCCGCCATCGAACGCGTGCCGGGACTGGCCGAAAGGGCCGAAGGGCTTGCCGGCGAACTCCACGGCAGGTTGGCGAAGCACAAGGCCTATGTGCGCGAGCACGGCGAAGACATGCCCGAAATCCAGAAATGGAGCTGGCCCGACAAAGCCGCGACAAAGGGGCGCCAATGATGCGTCGGTCGATCCTGGCGCTGAATGCCGGCTCGTCCAGCATCAAGTTTGCGCTTTACGATCTTGTCTCATCACGGGATATGCAACTCGTTTCACGCGGCACGCTGGACCTGGGCGACAAACCCACACTGCGCGCAAAAGCGGCCGACGGAACGGGGCAGTGCGATCGGCCGCTCACCGCCGACAAGCGGCATGACGCGGCCATAGGCGAGATGCTGAATTGGGTGCAGGGCGAAATTGGGGAAAGAAACCTGATCTGCGCCGGCCATCGCATCGTGCATGGCGGAAGCGAGTTCATCGAACCTGTCCGTCTGACCCCAGACATCATCGACGCCATCGACAAACTTACGCCGCTTGCTCCGCTGCATCAGCCTCGCAGTCTCGCGCCCGTCCGTGCAATAGCCGCCTTGCAACCGGACCTGCCACAGGTTGGCTGTTTCGACACCGCTTTCCACCAGACGATCGATCCGCTCGTGCGGCGCTTTGCCCTTCCGCGCCAGTATGAAGAGCAAGGCTTGCGCCGCTACGGGTTCCACGGTCTCTCCTATGAATACATCGCCGGGCGGCTCAGCGAGATATCGCCAATTTTCGCGGCGAAACACACGATCGTCGCCCATCTCGGCAATGGGGCAAGTCTTTGCGCCCTGCACGGGGGCAAAAGCATCGATACCACGATGGGTTTTTCGGCCCTGGATGGCCTCGTCATGGGCACGCGGTGCGGCGCCATCGATCCCGGCGTGCTGTTGTATTTCCTGCTGGAAAGAGGCATCGCGGCGGAAGAACTGCAGGCGATGCTCTACGAGAAGTCGGGCCTGCTCGGCGTATCCGGTATTTCCGGCGACATGAGGACGCTCGAAGCGAGCAATGATCCTCGCGCGCAAGAGGCGATGGCGCTTTTCGCCTTTCGCGCCGCGAGAGAGGCCGCGGCGCTTGCAAACACGATGGGTGGCCTTGAATGCCTGGTGTTCACCGCCGGCATCGGCGAACGGTCCGCGACCATCCGCAAGGCCATATGCGAAAAATTGACCTGGCTTGGCGTGGTGCTTGAAGATCGCGCCAACAACACCCACGCCGAGATCCTCAGTCGTCCCGAGAGCAAGGTGGAAGTACGCGTGATTGCGACCGATGAGGAAAGTGTCGTTGCACGTCACAGCCGCATGGTGATGCAAGCCTGAACGCTCGCCTCGGCATCGGAAAATCGGCTGTCGGTTCGGCCCGATGAAAGCCCGGGCAAGGGTATTCCCTGTACGAAAATTACCAAGCAAGCGGTCGGGGGAACCAACTGCCCATAGAAATATTGTGCGAGCAATCCCGGCTAACCCCGAGATCGTCGGCCGATGATCAGGCCGACAGCCTTACTTCAGGCATTGGCTGAGGAATCCATGTTTACGGACGACGTTGCGGTGAGGCGCCTGAAAATCCTGGTCGAGCAATATGT
>NZ_RZPL01000655.1:0-3202 GCF_004022805.1 Mesorhizobium sp. M7A.F.Ca.CA.002.04.1.1
GGCATCCATGACCGTGAAATTCTGCAGGCGATGCGCGAAGTTCCACGCGAGGCCTTCGTAGAACCCGGTTTCGAGGAATTTGCTTATGAAGACACGCCGCTGCCGATCGCCGACGGCCAGACCATATCGCAACCCTACATCGTCGCATTCATGATCGAAATGGCGGACGTCAAACCGGGTGACCACGTGCTCGAAATCGGCACCGGCTCGGGTTACGCCGCCGCGGTGATGAGCCGGATCGTCGAACAGGTCTACACCATAGAGCGTCATCCCGGTTTGGCAGAAACGGCGAAACGGCGGTTTGAAAAACTCGGCTATCGAAACATCGAGGTCCGGACAGGCGATGGCACCAAGGGCTGGCCGCAGGCGGCGCCGTTCGATGCCATCGTGGTGACAGCCAGCGGTCCCGGCGCACCGCTCGCCCTTCAGGAGCAACTCGATGTCGGCGGCAGGCTCGTCATTCCGGTCGGCGACGACCCCGATTTGCAACGCCTGCTCAAAGTCACCCGGACAGGTGCCGCAACCTACAGCGAGGAGGATTTCGGCGGCGTGCGCTTCGTCCCTCTCATCGGCGAGCAGGGTTGGTCGGAAAACGGCACCGTCACCAAGGTCGGTCGTCCACTTCGACATCCGCATCCGATCAGCCTGCCCGATATGATCGCGGCCGCGGCTGAACCGCTGCCCGATTTCGACGATCCGGCCTTCGGCGCATTGTTCGACCGGTTCGCCGACCGGCGCGTCGTTCTGCTTGGCGAGGCAAGCCATGGCACGTCCGAGTTCTACAGGGCGCGCGCGGCGATCACCCGCAGGCTCGTCGAACGGCACGGCTTCACCATCGTCGCGGTCGAGGCGGACTGGCCCGATGCGGCGGCGATCGACCGCTACGTTCGCCATCGTCGGCCGCGAACAGGCGCCGGTGCGCCATTCCAGCGGTTTCCGACGTGGATGTGGCGCAACACCGATGTCGCGGCCTTCTCCGACTGGATGCGCCGTCGCAACGAGAAGCTAGAACCTTCGGAGCAAGCAGGGTTCTACGGCCTGGACATCTACAATATGAGCGGGTCCATAGGCGCGGTCCTCGACTATCTCGACCGGGTCGATCCCCAGGCAGCCAAGATTGCACGCGAACGGTATGGTTGCCTGACGCCCTGGCAACACGAACCGTCTACCTACGGCCGTGCGGTGCTCACCGCCGGCTATAAAAAATGCGAGAAAGCCGTGCTGGAACAATGCCGGGACTTGCTCGCCAGACAACTCGATTATGCAAAACAGGACGGAACCGACTTTCTCGACGCCAGTCAGAATGCTCGGCTGATCGCGTCCGCCGAACACTACTACCGGATCATGTACTATGGCGGTGCGGAGTCCTGGAACCTGCGCGACACCCACATGTTCGAGACCTTGGAACATTTGTTGGACGCCGGCGGCCCCAACTCCAAGGCGGTGGTGTGGGCGCACAATTCCCATATCGGCGATGCCCGCTTTACCGAGATGGGTGTCGTCAGGGACGAACTGAACATCGGTCAGCTCTGCCGGCAGCGTTTCGGCGATGAGGCAGCGCTAATCGGTATGGGCACGCATTCCGGCACTGTAGCGGCCGCAAGCGACTGGGATGGCGAAATGGAGGTGAAGCAGGTTCGCGCGTCGCACGCCGACAGCTACGAACGGCTTTGCCACGATTCTCTTGTGTCGCGGTTCCTGCTCGACCTCGGGCGCGACAAGACGCTGCGTGAGCGGCTGCTGGAACGTAGGCTGGAGCGATTCATCGGGGTAATCTACCGGCCGGAAACCGAGCTGGGCAGCCACTATGCGGACGCTTCCCTGCCCCAGCAGTTCGACGCGTTCCTATGGTTCGACAAAACCGCGGCAGTGACGCCGCTTGGCCCGGAGCATGCAAGAACCGGCGTTCCCGACACCTATCCATTCGGGCTCTAACCGGCGCGCGCGGCGAGCCGATGAAGCAGAGCCCTGGAACCGGAACGGCCCATCTGGCTTGCATTTTTAAACTGAAATCCCGTCGAAGGAGTTTTCTCATGACCGGAACCAAACATCCGAAATGGAAAAAACCGAGCGATGCCGACTTGGCGAACAATCCTGGTATCGGGACTTCCAAGGGAACGATCAAGGAAGGCGAAGAGTTCGAGCTTGAAGGCGAGAACACGGTCGAAGGCGATGTCGAGAACGACACGACCGCTGCTGGCGGGATCGATCCAAGACAAAAGATGCGGACCAACAAATAGCATGCCGTTGGCATCGCTGCGATCAACTTCCCCGGAAGGAGTGAACCATGCCACTTGCCCTCAGCAGCGCCGCCTTTGCCGAAGGCGGACCAATTCCCGAAAGATATACACGAGACGGCAAAAACGTATCGCCGCCGCTGAAATGGTCTGGAGTACCGGACGACGCCAAAAGCCTCGTTCTCGTCGTTCAGGATCCTGATGCGCCGAGCGGAACGTTTGGTCATTGGGCGGTATTCAACATCTCCGCGGAGACAAGGGAACTTCCCGAGGCGGAAAGCGGCAAGCCAGGTCCCGGTGCCCTTAGGCAAGCAACAAATGATTTTGGCAACGCCTATTACGACGGCCCTGAACCCCCGGTCGGACATGGCGTCCACCATTACCATTTCCGGCTGGCCGCGCTCGACACGCCGAGCCTTGCCATTCCGGCCAGCGCAGGCGTCGAGCGCATCTGGCGGGAGGCGCAGAAACACTCGCTCGAGCAGGCAGAACTCATCGGAACCTACGAACGCAATCCGTAAGTTGATGACCGAGGTGGCATTACCCTGCTGCTGCGCGGAACGGTTCTCCTCCTTGCCGGTTGTCTGGGAAAGGAGATGCCGCCATGTTTGGAGATATCATGTGGTTGGTCGTCGTTGCCGGCGGCCCATTGTTGCTGATCGTGCTGTTGGCCTATGCCGTTATCGCACGCCGCCGGCGTGGGCCCGCCGAACGAAGGGAAAGCGACCGGGCGACCGACCGGCTATACCAGGACAAGCGTTGATCCGCATCGCAAGATATCCAATCGGCAAGACATCCAATCGGCAAGACATCCAATCGGCAAGACAGGGGATCGTAAGCCGCAGCGGGCGACGACGATCCCCAACTGGGTCAGCGCATTATCCTTTGCCGCAACCACGCAAAGAACCTGCCGCTGACGGCTGAGCGGACTCGCGTCGCAGCCCAGCGCGCTTTCATGGTTGCTG
>NZ_RZPL01000656.1:0-3202 GCF_004022805.1 Mesorhizobium sp. M7A.F.Ca.CA.002.04.1.1
GCTCATTGGTTTCGCGGCGTGGATGGCGACAGGCGAGTTTTCGTCGGTCGGCAGCGTAGCCGCCAACAAAGCCAAGGCAGCCGGAGCCGAACAGGCCAAGGCGCCGGACGCGGCCAAGCCGAAGACGGCTGAAGCCGAGCCGAAGGCACCGCTGCGCACCGTTGCGGTGGTGACGCCGCCACGCAAGACCTATGCACGCGCCATCCGCATTTCCGGGCTGACCGAAGCCGACAAGCGGGCGGTGCTGGCGACGCGCGTCGCCGGTGTCATCGACAAGCTGCCTGTCAAGCAAGGCGATCACGTCAAGACGGGGGATCTGGTACTGATGCTTGCGGCGGAAGAAAAGATCTCGATGGTCGACAATGCAAAGCAGTTGGTGGTGCAGCGCCAGGCCGAGTTGGACGCAGCCTTGCGGCTGATGAAGACCGGCAATCTGCCGAAGCTGCAGCTCGACACCGCGCGCTCGAACCTGACCTCGGCGCAGTCGCAACTGGAAACGGCACAGGCCGAACTCGACCGCAACGAGGTGAAGGCGCCCTTCGACGGCGTTATCGACCGGGTGCCGGTGGAACTTGGCAGTTCCATCATGCAGGGCGGCGAGGTGGCAACCATCCTCAAGCTCGATCCGGTGATTGCCCGCGGCGAAGTCAGCGAGCGCGATCTCGGCTACCTGAAACTCGGGGACAAGGCCACCATACGGCTGGTCAGCGGCCAGACTGTCGAAGGCACCGTGCGCTACATCAGCCGCGACGCCTCTTCGGCGACCCGCACCTTCCGCGTCGAGGTTGCCGTCCCCAATGCCGACGGCTCCGTGCCGGCCGGCATGACGGCGGAAATCGCACTCAGCGCGTTGCCGACCGATGCGGTGCTGCTGCCGCGCTCGGTGGTGACGCTCGGCGACAAGGGCGACCTCGGCATCCGTGCCGTCGGCAAGGACAACAAGGTTGCGTTCTTCCCCATCGACCTCGTCGACGACACGCCGACCGGCCTGGTGCTTGGCGGCATCCCTGCCGATGCGCGCATCATCGTTGCCGGCCAGGAACTGGTGAAGGAAGGCGATGAGGTCAAGCCGGTCGAAGCCGACCAGGCAACCATCCAGAAACTGCTGGGCGAAGCGACCGCCGGCACGCAGTAGCATGGGGTACGGCGGACAGACCCCGGGCGGGGACACTTGGCTGCGACGCAGCTCGTGAAATTCAAGAACAGGCGTTAGCCATGGATATCGTCAGACTCGCAATCAACAATGCCCGCCTGACCATTTCGGTCCTCGTCTTCCTTCTGCTCGCCGGCTGGGTCGCCTATCAGTCGACGCCGAAGGAAGCCGAGCCCGACGTTCCGATTCCGATGATGTATATCAGCCTGATCTATCAGGGCATTTCGCCTGAGGATTCGGAGCGCCTTCTGCTGCGGCCGATGGAAAGCAAGCTGAAGAGCCTGAAAGGCCTCAAGGAAATGCGCTCGGCCGCCTTCCAGGGCGGCGGCTATGTGCTGGTCGAGTTCCAGCCGCAGACAAATCTGGCGACGGCCTTGCAGGACACGCGCTCCAAGGTGCAGGACGGCAAGGCCGACCTGCCGCAGGCGGCCGAAGAGCCGGTCGTTACCGAAGTCAACATCTCCGAATTCCCCGTCCTCGTCGTCACCCTGTCGGGCGAATTGCCCGAACGCGTGCTGACCGCCGCCGCGCGCGAACTGCGCGACCGTATCGAGGAAGTGCCAGGCGTCCTGGAGGGCTCGTTGCAGGGTTCGCGCGACGATCTTGTCGAAGTCGTCATCGATCCGATGAAACTGTCGTCCTACGGGTTGCAACTCGATCAGCTGATCGGCGCTGTCGGGGCCTCCAACAGTCTGGTCGCCGCCGGCAATATCGAAGGCTCGGAAGGCAAATACGCCGTCAAGGTGCCGTCACTGATCGAGACGCCCGAGGACGTGGCGGCCTTGCCCGTGGTCGCCGGCCCCAATGCCGTGGTGCAGGCCAAGGACATCGCGACGATCCGCTCGACCTTCGCCGATGCCACGACGATCACGCGCCTCAATGGCAAGCCGGCCATCGCCATCGAAGTCAAGAAGCGCATCGGCGCCAATCTGATCGACACGCTCGCCAAGGTGAGGGAGGTGTCCGACGCCTACGTCAAGACGATGCCGCAAGGCATGAACGTCACCTACACGCAGGACAAGTCGGTCTTCGTCAACCAGTTGCTCGGCGATCTGCAGAACCACGTCATGATCGCCGTCATCCTGGTGTTCATCGTCATCCTCTACGCGCTGTCGGGTCGTGCCTCGCTGCTGATCGGCCTGGCCATTCCGTCGTCTTTCCTGATCGGCATCCTGCTGCTGGCGATGATGGGCTACACGATCAACATGATCGTGCTGTTCAGCCTGATCCTGGCTGTCGGCATGCTGGTCGACGATGCCATCATCGTCACCGAGTTCGCCGAACGGCGGATGAGCGAAGGCATGCCGAAGGCGGAAGCCTTCGCATTGGCCGCCAAGCGCATGGCCGGTCCGGTCATTGCCGCGACGATGACGCGCATAGCCGCCTTCTCGCCACTGCTGTTCTGGCCGGGCATCATCGGCGACTTCATGAAGTACATGCCGATCACCCTGATCGTCACGCTATCGGCCTCGATGCTCTATGCGCTGGTGTTCGCGCCGACGCTGGGGGCGATCTTCGCCAAGGCGCCGGAGCATCATGAGGATGATAATCGCGACGGCTGGTACATGGCGATCGTCAAGCAGGCGGTGCGGTTTCCGATTACGGTGGTTTTGCTGACGGTCGCTCTGCTGTTCGGCGTCGGCTTTGCCTATTCGAAATATGGCGCCGGTGTCGAATTCTTCCCCAGTGTCGAGCCCGACTACGGCCTGCTCTACGTGCACGCGCGCGGCAACCTTTCGCTGGCCGAAATGGATACGGCGACCAAGATTGCCGAAAACAGGATGCTCGGCTGGCCCGGCATCAAGTCGGTCTACACCCGCGTCGGCAAGACACAAGGCGGCGGCCAGGATGTCCCTGAAGACGTCGTCGGCGTCATCCAGTACGAATTCATAGATTGGCGCGAGCGCAAGTCGGCGAACCAGATCCTGAACGATTTGCGCGGCGTCATGGCCGGCATTCCCGGCGTCGATGTCGAGGTGCGCGTGCCGGAGGCCGGTCCGCCGACCGGCAAGCCGATCCAGATCAGGCTTTCGGCCGTCGACCCCAAGG
>NZ_RZPL01000657.1:0-3201 GCF_004022805.1 Mesorhizobium sp. M7A.F.Ca.CA.002.04.1.1
GGTCTCCAACGTGCCCGTGTCGTCATTGCCTGTAACAATTAGATCAAAAGTTTTCTGGCCTGCGAGAGGCGGCCTGCTGTTTTGCTCGAATCACTTGCGATGGAAGGTGCGGCGTTTCGGTGGCAGCCCCAGCGCGCTTTGAAATGGGATAATCCCTCGCAGATCGCCTTTGCAACGGGGATACCAATCTCGGATCGCGAAAGATCGGCGAACCAGACCTGCGAACCACAAACTTCGCCGATTTCATTCAGCAGGTCGGTGACGTTGCTTTCGCCAGCGCTTTCCAGGCCGTCGGCAGGCTTGCCGATGGCGAAACGAAAGTTGCGCACGTCAGCGAAACGCTTCCAGCGGGTCATCCGACAATCGTCATCGCTCATCGTTTTATTACGGGGCCGTTCTGCCCTTTCGGCATGGGCCTGCATTGCAGCTTCGGATTGTATCAATTCCAAAAACGCGGACCGGGCGGCAGCAACCATATCGAAGCTGCACCCGAAACCCACCGCCATATGCTCGCCACTGTCTTCGCAGCTGATCGCCGCCGTCACAATGGCCGTGCGGAAGGACGAGATATCGAGAAGCCAGAGCCTGCGTCCCGTTTCTTGGCGATGCTGCTGGATGTGAGACGCCAAGCCTTGGTCATCAAGCCGCGCGATATCCAGCCGCTTTCTCAGGGAGCCTCGGTGCCACCATATCCCTGTGGCGTCTCGTTCGACGAGTTCAAGCAAGGCGCGGGTTCTTGCATCCGCCCGCGTTGTGCCAGCGGCGCAACCATTGGTGTCGACGTTCAAGCTGCAATCGCCATATGCGACGTCACCAAAGCGGCCATAGCAGAGAAACGCCGGACAAAGCGCGACCCTATCGTCATGGAAGCTGCGAACGGACGCCCATAGCTGGGGATTGTTCAGATGATCCGTTGAAGGGATACTGTCCCAGCCACGCCACATTCTGTTGAGCCGATCGCGATGTCGGATCTGTTCCAGCGAAAAGCCCAATACCTGAATCGCATCGATCCTCATTCCATCGCCTGGAGAGCCGATGCGTGCTGACGCCGTGACGTCTTCGGCTCTGCAGGCCCAGCTGGAAATCTCCGCGGCCTCTCCGAGGCAAGACAGCACGGCCGTGCCGGCATCAAAGCCTTTGCCACTTGCCGTGAATCGTTTCTCATTCCCTTCGAATGGAGCAATGTTGGACATAGCCAGGAATCCACCCGGAACATCGAACACTTCAACGCCAATGTCGTGCCGTGTCGCGAAGTGCAAAAGGGGCAGCCCATTCTCGGGCGCAGCGACAAGGGTCGCAGCCAGATTCTCCAAAACATCCAAATCATCTTCACTCGACTGGCGGTCCCAGGTCGGGTCGTCTTGGTTCACCGTCATCGGCCGGCCGTGATGCATCAGCAGAGCAAGCGTTGTCCAATGCGACCCGCGCAACAGCATGTTGGCTCTTTCAATATCTTGGCTTCTGCTGTTTACGTAGGGTAAGCGGTGGCGCCCGTTGGCGACCGAGACGATAGCCGGCGGAGTTGACAATTTCCACAGACGGTCTGGCGATTAGGCTAATCGGCGGTTTCGAGCTTCGCAAGGGCTCGGAGACGTTCTCGTTGGGCAAGCGGAAGGCCTGCGCGATTCTCGCCTATCTGTTACTGAGCGGCAGGTCACGCGAGACGCGCGGGCGACTGGCGGCATTGCTTTGGAGCGAGCAGGACGAGGAGCATGCGCGCGGATCACTGCGCCAGTGCATAAAGGATCTCCGACGCCTGGCAAGCGAGACCAGGCTTAATTACCTCGCGGTCGACAAGCTCGTCCTGGGAATCGATCCGACTGCAATCCGTTCCGACATCGATGAGCTTGAACGTGCGCTCGACGACCGCAATTATGACGGTGCGCTGCTCCTGCTGGCCAAAGCCAGGGATGGACTTTGCGCCGGGTTGGACGATTGCGATCCTGTCTTCGACAACTGGCTGAGAATGCAGTCGACGATGATAACCGACAGGCTGGTGACACGGCTCGCAGCCTGGCTGGCGGCCGAGACAGACCCGAGACAGCGCAAATCCATCGCTGCGTGCATCCTGCAACTTGATCCGTTTTTCGACGATGCCGTGGTGGAGACCATTCGGAGGGTCTGTGAGGAAAGCGGTTATGCCCGCGCCCTAGCGTTCTTCGACCGCTACGCGGCCGAACTCAAAGCGGACATGGATCTGCGACCACCGGCAGAAATCCTCCACCTTCTAGAGGCGCTCAAGCCGGGCAACGACGGTGAAAAGCGGGCGGCTGACCCCGACCTTGCGCAAAGCGATCACGACAGCCGCATCCCAGGGAAGCCGACAATCGCCATCATCATTGCCAGGCGCGAAGCAGAGAACGAGCACCTGCAATTTGCCTTGGCGACAGAGCTTCTGGCTTCGATTTCCCGATTTAGGCATTGGACAGCCGTGTCAACGGAGTTGCAAGCCGGTGAATTCTCACTGGATCAGATGCATCAGGCGGCAGGCGAACACGTGGATATCGGCGTCCTCATCCGTCTGATCGACACGGATGGACCAGCAGTGTTCCAAATTACCTGCTATGATTTCCTGCAAGAAGGAGAAGCCTTCGTTCTCACCGTTCCGTCGGATCCGTCTTCCTGGCGCTCGGCCTTCAATGAAGTTTGCGCACGCTTTTCCGCGCGCCTGCAGATTGCCTTGTCCAGTGCCAGGCTGCATCGCATATCGCAAGCTTCCCCGAACCATTTCTCGGCCTATGATTGCTGGCTGGACGGACAGCGGCTTTCGATCATGTGGCGAAAGGACACCGAAGAAGCTGCCATCGCCCGCTACGAGGAAGCCATCCGGCTTGATCCCGATCTGTCCTGCGCTTATTCCAGCCTCGCTGCGGTGCTCAACTCGCGTTGGATCGTCGTTCCGGGTGCATCGTCGATCGAGCAGGATCTAAAGCGCGCATTCGAACTGGCCAAGCGTTCGGTCCTGCTCGACCCATTCGACCACCGCAACCAGGTAAATCTGGCCTGGAGCCACCTTCTGGCGCGACGCTGGGAGCTGGCCGATTTTCACTTCAGCCTTGCACATGAGCAAAATGCCGGGAACCCCGCGACGTTGATCGCCTACGCGCTGGCCAGCTCCTTCATGGGTGATCATCAACGGGCATCGGAGCTTTCGAAGCGCAGTTTCGACCTCAATCCCATGCCCGACGCTCACTATCATGG
>NZ_RZPL01000658.1:0-3196 GCF_004022805.1 Mesorhizobium sp. M7A.F.Ca.CA.002.04.1.1
TCGGTGTAGTGCTCGAAATCACGATATTTCGTGCCGTACGAAATACGGAAGTCAACTTGTTCGGCGCCCAGCCTTGGCTCCGTCTCGGCGCCCACCAGCCGCACGGTCGCGCCGGGGTGGTCGACCTGCCAATCCAGGAGCTGCGGGCCGATCCATTTGCTGGCCAACGACGGCAGGCAGGAGATGGTCAAAGTGTCCGCGGACCGGGCCTGTTCGATGAGATCCTGGGCGTCGCGAATGTGTTCGAAGCCGACGGCAACCGCTGCGTGGTAAACGCGGCCCAGCGCGGTGAGGGCGACACTCCTGCCGCGCCGTTCCAAAAGCCGCGCCTCCAGCGCGTCTTCGGCCTTGCGGATCTGCTGGCTGACCGCGCCGACGGAGACGCCGAGTTCGTTGGCGGCCGCCGTCACACTGCCACGCCTGCCGAAAGCCTCGAAGGCCTGTATCGCACGCAGTGGGGGCGTCTTCTTCACCTGGGCAACAATCCTGGGGTCAGCTTGATTTAGTTTTTCTAAAATAGAACACAGATGCAAGCCCTATGTCGTCCCAGGCCCGCAAGATATTCGTTTAGGCGTCACAAGCTCGGGAGGACGCCATGTTTCTTCGAAACTGCTGGTACGTTGCCGCATGGGACCATGAGGTCGCCGACAGGCTGGTGCCGACCCGGATACTTGGCGAGGACATTGTCCTCTACCGCCGGACCGATGGCGTGGTGGCGGCGCTCGAGGATGCCTGTCCCCACCGCAAGCTGCCGCTGTCCATGGGCCGCATCAAGGGCGACACTGTCGAATGCGGCTATCACGGGCTGACCTTCGACAGCACCGGAACCTGTACGCGCGTGCCCGGTGCTGAAAAGATACCGCATGTGGCATGCGTTCGTTCCTATCCGATCGCCGAACGTTACGGGCTGCTGTGGATATGGATGGGCGAAGCGGCAAAGGCCGACCCCGCGCTGATTTTCGCGGTCGACCACTGGGGCGATCCGGCATGGGGCGTCAATCGCGGCGAGTCCATGGCGCTCGATTGCAACTACCTCTACATGACCGACAACCTGCTCGACCCCTCGCATGTGTCTTGGGTCCACCAGTCCTCCTTCGGCGGCGTTCAGGCGATGGAGGATGCGCCACTCGAAACCACCGTAGGCGCGGACGGCGTGACCGTGTGGCGCTGGGTGGTCGATGCCGCGCCGGCGCCCTTCTATGCGCCTTTCCTCAAATTCTCAGGCAATTGCGACCGCAAGCAGCACTACGAAGTGCGCTACCCCTCCAACGCCATCATCAAGGCGATCTTCGTGCCGGCCCGCACCGGCGGCGAGGGCAAGCCGCTGCACGAGGACGTGTTCCTCATGGACAGCTACAACTTCATGACGCCGGTCGATGAGAACCAGACGAAATATTACTGGTTCCAGATGCGCAATTTCGCCCCCGACGATTTGGAGGTTTCCCGCCAGTTCGCCACCTCTGTGCGCGGCGCCTTCGACGAGGACCGCACCGTGCTCAATGCCGTGCACAAGGGCATGGCAAACAAGCGCACGCCCAATCTCGATCTGAAGATAGATGTCGGACCGCTGCGCTTTCGCCGGAACCTGGCCAAGCTGATCGCCAGCGAGAGCCAGCAATTGGCAGCTGCCGAATGAATGCATTCACCGCTCGCGACACCATCGCAAGAAGCGGATTTCGCGACCTGAAATTGGTCGCGAAGGTGCGCGAAAGCGCCCTCATCACTTCATTCCATCTCGAGCCGGTCGATCCACAGGACTGGCGCGACTTCCAGCCGGGCCAGTTCCTGGTGTTCCGGATTCCGGTAGCGCGGGAGGCCGCCGGCGAAAGGGGATATGTGCTGCGCAACTACAGTATCTCCTGTTCCCCAGACAGCGCTTCCTATCGGATCAGTGTGAAGCGTGAGGCAGCACCCGGGCCGGGGCTTCCCGATGGGATAAGCTCGTGCTTCCTGCATGACCGTATCGACGTCGGTGATGTGCTTCAGGCGGAAGGGCCGCGCGGCGATTTCGTGCTCGACAAGGCCAGCAACCGTCCAGTCGTGCTGCTCAGCGGCGGCGTCGGGCTGACGCCGATGGTGTCGATGCTGCATGCGTTGGCTTCGTTGCCGGACCGCCGTGCCGTCTTCATTCACGCCTGCGACAACGGCGATGTGCATGCCTTGCGCGATGAGGTGACCGACCTGGTCTCGACCCGTCCCGGCCTGACCGCACACTTCTGCTACCGGCTCCCGTCCGAGCGCGACAAGGCCGAGCAGCGCTTTCATAGCGAAGGCATGATTTCGCGGGACGTGCTGCAGCGTTTGCTGCCGATCGATGACTATGATTTCTACCTCTGTGGCCCGCCGCCGTTCATGCAGGCGATCTACGTCATGCTGCGCGAGCTTGGCGCGCCAAGGTATCGCATTGCCTACGAATTCTTCGGCCCGGCGACGGTGCTTGAGCCCGATGCAGTGCGAGTTCCCGCGGTTCCAGCGCAGCCGGCAAGGATCGAGCCGGCCGGGGAAGCGACAACCGTGGAATTTCGGAAGTCGGGCCTGACGGCCGTCTGGGATGGCTCGGCCGTATCGTTGCTCGACTTCGCCGAGAACCAAGGTCTGTTGCCGGAATTCAGCTGCCGGGCCGGCATCTGCGGCACATGCAAGTCGCGGCTGATCTCGGGCGACATCGCCTATTTCGAGGAACCGCTGGACGAGCTTGGAAGCAGCGAAGTGCTGTTGTGCTGCTCCAAGCCGCGCGGATCAGTCGTCCTCGATATTTGACAAGATTGCCGCGCGTGGGCGCGGGGAAACGGAAGTCGGGATTTGGAACAGTCGGTCAAACCAGCGTCGAGCCTGCCGCTCAATCCGCATATCGCCGCCTTGCCGCCCTACAATGCCGGCATGAACATCGCGATGGCGCGGGCGCTGAGTGGCCGCAACGATGTCGCCCGGCTGGCCAGCAACGAGAACCCGGATGGGTGTTCTCCCGCCGTCATGGCCGCATTGGCCTCCTCATCCTTCGAGCCATGGCGCTATGCCGATCCGGCCTGCACGGCGCTGCGGGCGGCGCTTGGCGAAAAACTGGCGATCGATCCTGGCATGATCGTTGCCGGCAATGGTTCCGAGGAGATGATCGCCGCCATCTCGCGCGCCGTCCTGGTGCCGGGCGCCTCGGTCGTCACCACGGTGCCGAGCTTCGGGCTGCATGAGATAGAGC
>NZ_RZPL01000659.1:0-3186 GCF_004022805.1 Mesorhizobium sp. M7A.F.Ca.CA.002.04.1.1
CGTCGGCAGCGGCCTGCGCAGTTTCCTCGAAAACGCCAATGGCCTGACATACCGGGCGCAACGCCTGCTCGCCGGACGCGGTGCGCTGGCGCCGGAATTCACCGAGGCCGATATCCGCCAGCCGCAGCGGCCGAACGGCGTCACCGCTCCCGATGACGACGTCTACAAGGGCCTGCTCGCCAACAATTTCGCCGACTGGCGTCTGGAAGTGACGGGTCTTGTCGAAAAGCCGCTGTCGCTCAGCCGCGAGCAGCTCCAGAACATGCCAAGCCGCACCCAGATCACCCGCCATGACTGCGTCGAAGGCTGGAGCTGCATAGCCAAATGGACCGGCACGCCGCTGTCGCTGGTGCTGGACCAGGCGGTGGTCAAACCGCAGGCGCGCTATGTCATGTTCCATTGCCTCGACACGATCGACCGCAGCCTGTCGGGCGACATCAAATATTACGGCACCATCGACCTCATCGATGCCCGTCACCCGCAGACGATCCTCGCCTACGGCCTGAACGGCAAGCCGCTGCCGGTCGAGAACGGCGCGCCGCTGCGGGTTCGCGTCGAGCGCCAGCTCGGCTACAAGATGCCGAAATATCTCTACAAGATCGAACTGGTCGACGGCTTTGCCGATGTCGGCGGTGGCAGGGGCGGCTATTGGGAAGACAATGGCTATGACTGGTACGGCGGGATCTGAGCTGCACACCGCAAATCCGGCGCTGAAGATGCTAGCCTAGCGAGCGGCGAAACAGCTCGCCTTTTCCGGCAATCTGCTCGCCAATGCCGCCAAGCCGCAGCATATGCCAGGCAAGTGCATGGTTGCTGGAGGTGACCGGTTTCCCCAACTCCTTCTCGACCTCCTCGATGATGCGGGCAACGCGCATGCTGGTGCAGGAAACGAACACCGCATCACAGTCGCTCGACGCACCGATTTCCAAGATGGCCTGCTTGACCGATGCCGGCGTGATGCGTGCAACGACATTGTCGTCCGCCTCGTTGAAGGAGCCCATGACCGGAATATCCATCCCCCGCGCCATCAGCGATGCCCGCAGCGAATGATTGATTTTCGCCAAGTAAGGGGTGAGCAGCGCGATCCTCGAGACCCCCAGGGCCTTCAGCGCGGCGCGTGCCGCGGTCACCGGATTGGTCACCTGCACACCAGGCAGCACCTCGTGAACGCGCTCGGCAACCTTATCCTCGCCGATGACCAGCGCTCCCGACGTGCAGGCAAAGCCGATCACATCGAACTTGACGTCGGGCAAGAGTCCCACCGTTGCCGGGATTACCGCCGACATTTTCATCAGGTTTTCCGGTGTGATCTCGACATCGCTGTAGAGCCGCGCCTCGTACAGCGCGATGTCGCGCGCGGGCAGCGCATACCGGAATTCATCCTCGATGGTCTGGTCGGTCCGCAGCACGAGCAGGCCGAGATTGGCGCGCGTGCCGATACCGTCATCGGTCTTGAAGGGAATGTGTTCCTTGTCGAGGACAAGCGTGTCGTCGGCGCGGCTAACCGGGGCGTCCATGGCGCAGTCCCCTCCCTGATGCCAATCAGAATTGTCGACAATAGAAACGGCGATATTGCCGAAACTGTCAAGGGCTCTGTGCAGATCCTGGGAACCGGTAAACGCCTGAATTTTGCGCTTGCGCGGATCGCTTGTCCGTCGCCGACCCATTCACCGTTGACAGGGATCGGCGTCTTCCTATTGAATTGTCGACAATAGGAACACAGCCCTTCGGGACAGCAATGCGCGTATTGATCTTGGGCGGCGGCGTGGTCGGGATCACCACCACTTATCAGTTGCAAAAGGACGGCCACGCGGTCACTGTTCTCGAGCAGGCACCGCAGGTGGCCGAGGGCGCGAGCTGGGCAAATGCAGGCATGATCGCGCCCGGTCACTCCTTCGTCTGGTCATCACCAGCCGCGCCAAAAATCCTGCTGAAGTCGCTGTTCCTGAAAGACCAGGCGCTTCGCTTCAAACTTTCCGCCGACCCGCATCTCTACAGCTGGTCGCTGCGCTTCCTCAGGGAATGCACGGCCGCCAAAGCGCGTCGCAACACCCTCCTCAAACATCGGCTTGCGGTCCATTCCCAATCGGTCCTGCAGGCGGTCGTCAGGGAGGAATCGATCCAATACGACAGGACCTCGGCCGGCATCCTTTACTTCCACCGCAGCCGTCAGGCGCTCGACAAGGGCGTCGCCAACATGCGCCTGCTGGAGGCCGACGGCCAGGAGATCCGCATTGTCGACGCACAGGAAATCATTGACCGCGAGCCGGCGCTGGCTTCGTCGCGCGGCAGCATTGCCGGCGGCATAATGTGTCCAACCGATGAAACCGGCGACGCCGCCAAGTTCACGCGCGCGCTGGCGGCCATCGTCGAAACGAGGGGCGGCAAGATCCTGACAAGCACGAGGATCGTCGGGATCGAACGCAGGAATGACGCGATCATCCGGGTCGTCACCGACAAGGGAGAATTTCTGGCCGACACCTACGTTCTGTGTCTCGGCGCCGAAAGCCCGATCCTCGCCCGCAAGATCGGCCTTGGTTTGCCGATCTATCCGGTCAAAGGATATTCCCTGACCATTCCCATCGTCGACCCGGCGCTGGCTCCAAAACTCCCCGTCATCGATGAGCACAATCTCGTTGCCATCACGCCGATGGGCGATCGCATCCGCGTCACCGCCACCGCGGAATTCGCGGGCTATGATCGCAGCCACAAGCCTTCGGATTTCGCCTTCATGAAGCGCGTCACGCAGG
The DNA here is from genome assembly GCF_004022805.1 of Mesorhizobium sp. M7A.F.Ca.CA.002.04.1.1. Taxonomy (NCBI): domain Bacteria; kingdom Pseudomonadati; phylum Pseudomonadota; class Alphaproteobacteria; order Hyphomicrobiales; family Phyllobacteriaceae; genus Mesorhizobium; species Mesorhizobium sp. M7A.F.Ca.CA.002.04.1.1. The sequence goes on from NZ_RZPL01000659.1 coordinate 2,751, forward strand.
ACCTGTTCCCGCGCGGTATCGCCTATGATCGCGCCGAAATGCGGGCCTGCCTGAGACCCATGACGCCCGACAATCTGCCGATCCTCGGCCTGCGCAACATCAAGAACCTCTGGCTGAACACCGGCCACGGCCATATTGGATGGACGATGGCGCATGGATCGGCCCGCATCGTCGCCGACCTGATCGCCGGCCGGGCTGCGCCGATCGCCCTCGACGGTATCCTTCCCACACAGGCGCGGTTCGCCGAACCAAGCGCCGCAAAGGCTTGACCGACGCCATGCTCCGACCCACCAGGCACAGCAACCAGGACGACGATGCGGCGTTGGCATCCAAGCCGATCAAGACCGGCCCGCGCGTCTATGAAGAGATCCGTCGCATGGCGATGGACTATCGCTTCAAGCCGAACGAGCGCATCAACGAAGTGGCGCTTGCCGCG
>NZ_RZPL01000065.1:0-13185 GCF_004022805.1 Mesorhizobium sp. M7A.F.Ca.CA.002.04.1.1
GGTCAACCGGTCGCCTCACGTCGACAAGAAGAGCCGCGAGCAGTTCGAGATGCGCACGCACAAGCGTCTGCTCGACATCGTCGATCCGACCCCGCAGACGGTCGATGCTTTGATGAAGCTCGATCTGGCCGCCGGCGTCGACGTCGAGATCAAGCTCTAAGGGAATGAGAGCGCGGTAAGGGGCGGTGCCCCTGGCCCGGAACTCTAAAGGAATTGAACCGATGCGTTCAGGTGTGATTGCAAAGAAGGTGGGAATGACCCGCATCTATAACGATGCCGGGGAACATGTTCCCGTCACCGTTCTCCTGATGGAGAACTGCCAGGTCGTGGCCCAGCGCACGCAAGAGAAGAATGGCTACACCGCCGTTCAGCTCGGCGTTGGCCTTGCCAAGGTGAAGAACACGTCGAAGGCGATGCGCGGCCATTTCGCGACCGCTTCCGTCGAGCCGAAGGCGAAGGTCGCCGAGTTCCGCGTCTCCGCCGACAACATGATCGATGTCGGCGCCGAGATCACCGTCGAGCACTTCGTCGCCGGCCAGAAGGTCGATGTGACGGGCACGACGATCGGCAAGGGCTTTCAGGGCGTCATCAAGCGCCACCACATGGGCGGTGGCCGTGCAACGCACGGTAACTCGGTTTCGCACCGTACGCACGGTTCGACCGGCCAGCGCCAGGACCCGGGCAAGGTGTTCAAGGGCAAGCATATGGCTGGCCACATGGGCGACACCCGCGTCACCACGCAGAATGTCGAGATCGTATCGACCGACGCCGACCGCGGCCTGATCCTGATCCGCGGTGCGGTTCCCGGATCGAAGGGCGCCTGGATCCTGGTTCGCGATGCGGCCAAGGTGGCACTGCCGGCCAATGCGCCGAAGCCTGCCGCGATCCGCGCCGTTGCTGCCGAAAGTGGCGCCAAGAACGAGGCTCCGGCCACAGAGGGAGCGGAATAATGGATCTCAAGATCACAACGCTGGGCGGCAAGGACGCCGGCAAGGTGGAACTCTCCGACGAGATTTTCGGCCTTGATCCGCGCGAAGACATCCTGCAGCGCGTCGTGCGCTGGCAGCTTGCCAAGAAGCAGCAGGGCACGCACAAGACCAAGGGTCGCGCCGAGATCGCGCGCACCGGCGCCAAGATGTACAAGCAGAAGGGTACGGGCCGCGCCCGTCACCATTCGGCACGCGCTCCGCAGTTCCGCGGCGGCGGCAAGGCCCACGGCCCGGTCGTTCGCAGCCACGAGCACGAACTGCCGAAGAAGGTTCGCGCTCTCGGCCTCAAGCATGCTCTCTCGGCCAAGGCCAAGAGCGCGTCGATCATCATCATCGACGAGCTGAAGCTGACCGAGGCCAAGACGAAGGCGCTGATCGCGAATTTCGCGACGCTGGGCCTGACCAATGCTTTGCTGATCGGCGGCGCCGAGCTTGACAAGAACTTCAAGCTGGCGGCGACGAACATCCCCAACATCGACGTGCTGCCCATCCAGGGCATCAACGTCTACGACATTCTGCGCCGCGGCACGCTGGTCCTTTCGAAGGCCGCCGTCGAGGCTCTCGAGGAGCGTTTTAAATGACCGACCTTCGTCATTACGACGTGATCGTCTCGCCGGCGATCACCGAAAAGTCGACCATGGCCTCCGAGCAGAACAAGGTCGTCTTCAACGTCGCCAAGAAGGCGTCGAAGCCGGAAATCAAGGCCGCCGTCGAAGCGCTGTTCGGCGTCAAGGTGATGGCCGTGAACACGCTTGTCCGCAAGGGCAAGATCAAGCGCTTCCGTGGCACGGTTGGCCGCCAGAGCGACGTCAAGAAGGCGGTTGTGACGCTGGCCGATGGCCAGTCGATCGACGTCGCGACGGGTCTCTGAGCAAGGCCGCGAGGACAGAACAATGGCACTGAAAAAATTCAACCCGGTAACGCCCAGCACCCGTCAGCTGGTCATCGTCGACCGCTCGGGCCTCTACAAGGGCAAGCCCGTCAAGGGTCTGACCGAAGGCCTGACCAAGTCGGGCGGCCGCAACAATCACGGTCGCATCACCGCCCGCTTCATCGGCGGTGGTCACAAGCGTTCGTACCGCATCATCGACTTCAAGCGCCGCAAGTTCGACGTCGTCGGCACGGTCGAGCGCATTGAGTACGATCCGAACCGCACCGCCTTCATCGCGCTGATCAAGTATGAGGATGGCGAGCTGTCCTACATCATCGCTCCGCAGCGTCTGGCTCCCGGCGACAAGATCGTGTCCGGTGAATCGGTCGACGTGAAGCCGGGCAATGCGATGCCGCTGGCTTCGATGCCGGTCGGCACCATCGTCCACAACATCGAGCTGAAGCCGGGCAAGGGCGCTCAGGTCGCCCGTTCGGCAGGTGGTTACGGTCAGCTGGTCGGTCGTGACCAGGGCATGGCGATCCTGCGCCTCAATTCGGGCGAGCAGCGTGTCGTTCACGGCTCCTGCATGGCCACTGTTGGCGCCGTGTCCAATCCGGACCACGGCAACATCAATGACGGCAAGGCCGGTCGCACGGTCTGGCGTGGCAAGCGCCCGCACAATCGCGGCGTGACCATGAACCCGGTCGACCATCCGCACGGCGGCGGCGAAGGCCGCACATCGGGTGGCCGCCATCCGGTTTCGCCCTGGGGCAAGCCGACCAAGGGCAAGAAGACGCGGTCCAACAAGGCGACCGACAAGTTCATCCTGCGCTCGCGCCATCAGCGCAAGAGCTAAGAAGAGGTAACGCCAAGTGACTCGTTCGATTTGGAAAGGCCCCTTCATTGACGGCTACCTTCTCAAGAAGGTGGACAAGGTTCGTGAAGGTGGTCGCAATGAGGTGATCAAGATGTGGAGCCGTCGCTCCACCATCCTGCCGCAGTTCGTCGGCTTCACCTTCGGTGTCTACAACGGCCAGAAGCATGTTCCCGTCTCGGTGAACGAGGACATGGTCGGTCACAAGTTCGGTGAATTCGCTCCGACCCGGACCTATTACGGTCACGGCGCGGATAAGAAGGCGAAGAGGAAATAATCATGGGCAAGGCCAAAGCTCCGCGCAGGCTTGCTGATAACGAAGCGCGCGCCGTATTGCGCACGATCCGTATCAGCCCGCAGAAGCTGAACCTGGTTGCCGCGCTGATCCGCGGCAAGAAGGTCGCGACAGCGCTTTCCGATCTCGAATTCTCGGCCAAGCGGATTTCCGGCACGGTCAAGAAGACGCTGGAATCGGCAATCGCCAACGCGGAAAACAACCACGACCTGGATGTCGATGCGCTGATCGTGGCGGAAGCCTATGTCGGCAAGTCGATCGTCATGAAGCGGTTCCATGCCCGTGGCCGCGGTCGCGCCAGCCGTATCGAGAAGCCGTTCTCGCACCTCACGATCGTCGTTCGTGAAGTCGAAGAAAAAGGGGAGGCCGCATAATGGGCCAGAAAGTCAATCCGATCGGTCTTCGCCTCGGCATCAACCGCACCTGGGATTCGCGCTGGTTCGCGAACACCGGCGAGTACGGCAAGCTGCTGCATGAGGACATCAAGATCCGCAAGTATCTCGAGAAGGAGCTCAAGCAGGCTGCCATCTCGAAGGTCGTGATCGAGCGTCCGCACAAGAAGTGCCGCGTCACCATCCATGCCGCGCGCCCGGGTCTGATCATCGGCAAGAAGGGCGCCGACATCGAGAAGCTTCGCAAGAAGCTGATGGAGATGACGAAGTCCGAGACGCACCTCAACATCGTTGAAGTGCGCAAGCCGGAGATCGACGCGACCCTGGTCGCCCAGTCGATCGCCCAGCAGCTCGAGCGTCGTATCGCGTTCCGCCGCGCCATGAAGCGTGCCGTTCAGTCGGCGATGCGCCTCGGTGCCGAAGGCATCCGCATCAACTGCGCCGGCCGCCTCGGCGGCGCTGAGATCGCGCGTATGGAATGGTATCGCGAAGGTCGCGTGCCGCTGCATACGCTGCGTGCGGACGTCGACTACGGTACGGCCGAAGCGCACACGGCTTATGGCATCTGCGGCGTCAAGGTCTGGGTGTTCAAGGGCGAGATCCTTGAGCATGACCCGATGGCTTCGGAGCGTCGGGCCAGCGAAAGCGATGCAGCGCATGGCGGTGGTGGTGATCGCGAACGCGGTCGTCGTCGCGAAAACGCCTGAGACATTTAGGAATTTGGAGTTAGAACGATGCTGCAGCCAAAGCGCACAAAGTTCCGCAAGCAGTTCAAGGGCCGTATCCATGGTACCGCAAAGGGCGGCACCAACCTGGATTTCGGTGGTTTCGGGCTGAAGGCGCTTGAGCCGAACCGCGTCACCGCACGTGAGATCGAGGCGGCCCGCCGCGCGATCACCCGTGAAATGAAGCGCGCTGGTCGCGTCTGGATCCGTATTTTCCCGGACGTGCCGGTCACTTCGAAGCCGACCGAAGTCCGCATGGGTAAGGGCAAGGGCGCGGTCGATTATTGGGCGGCGCGCGTCAAGCCAGGCCGCATCATGTTCGAGATCGACGGCGTCAATGAAGAAACCGCCCGTGAGGCACTGCGTCTCGGCGCGGCCAAGCTCTCGGTCAAGACGCGCTTCGTGCAGCGCATCGCAGAATAAGGACGGGCTGATCATGAAAGCCGAAGACATCCGGACCAAGACCCAGGACCAGCTGACCGACGACCTGGCCAGCCTGAAGAAGGAGCAGTTCAACCTGCGCTTCCAGAAGGCCACCGGCCAGCTCGAGAAGACCGCGCGCGTGAGACAGGTTCGTAAGGACATTGCGCGTATCAAGACCATCGCTGCGGAAAAGTCCGCGGCTAAGAAGGCTTAAGGACGAAAACCATGCCAAAGCGCATTCTGCAGGGCACCGTCGTCAGCGACAAGAACGAGAAGACGGTTGTCGTCAAGGTCGAACGGCGCTTCACGCATCCCGTGATGAAGAAGACCGTGCGCATGACCAAGAAGTACAAGGCGCACGACGAGAACAACGCCCACAAGGTTGGCGATCAGGTGTTCATCCAGGAATCGAAGCCGATTTCCAAGGACAAGCGCTGGATCGTCGTGTCTTCGGACCAAGCCTGACCTCGGGCGTAAACAACGAATTTTGGACAGACCGGGGAGGGGCTTTGAGCCCATCCCGTTAGAAGAGAAGAAGGCGGCCAGTCATGATTCAGATGCAAACAAACCTCGACGTCGCGGATAATTCCGGCGCCCGTCGTGTCATGTGCATCAAGGTGCTGGGCGGCTCGAAGCGGAAATACGCTTCCGTGGGCGACATCATCGTGGTGTCGATCAAGGAAGCCATTCCGCGCGGCCGCGTGAAGAAGGGCGATGTGATGAAGGCGGTCGTGGTTCGCACGGCCAAGGACATTCGCCGCCCGGATGGCAGCGTGATCCGTTTCGACAAGAACGCGGCCGTTCTCGTCGACAACAAGAAAGAGCCGATCGGCACGCGTATCTTCGGACCGGTTCCGCGCGAACTCCGCGCCAAGAACCACATGAAGATCATCTCGCTCGCGCCTGAAGTGCTGTAAGGAGCCGGACCAATGCAAAAAATTAGAAAAGGCGACAAGGTCGTCGTGCTGGCCGGCAAGGACAAGGGCCGTTCGGGCGAAGTCCTCTCGGTACAGCCGAAGGAAGACACCGCGCTGGTGCGCGGCGTCAACATGATCCGCCGTCACCAGAAGCAGTCCCAGTCCCAAGAGGGCGGGATCATCACCAAGGAAGCGCCGATCCAGCTGTCGAACATCGCGCTGGCCGACCCCAAGGATGGCAAGCCGACCCGCGTCGGCTTCATCTTCCAGAAGGACGGCAAGAAGGTGCGCGTCGCCAAGCGCTCGGGAGAAGTCATCAATGGCTAAGGCTCAAACCACGAAGCCCACGGCTGAAAGCAAACAGTCCAAGGCTCAGAACACGCCGCGCCTCAAGCAGGTCTACAACGAGACCATCCGCAAGGCGCTGCAGGAACAGTTCGGCTACGACAACGAGATGCAGGTTCCGCGCATCGACAAGATCGTGCTGAACATGGGCGTCGGCGAAGCGACCGCCGATTCGAAGAAGCCTTCGATCGCGGCCGAAGACCTGGCGATGATTGCCGGCCAGAAGGCCGTCGTCACCCGCGCCCGCAACTCGATCGCCGGCTTCAAGGTCCGCGAGAAGATGCCAATCGGCGCCAAGGTCACGTTGCGCAAGGAACGGATGTATGAGTTCCTCGACCGCCTCGTGAACATCGCACTGCCGCGCGTCCGCGACTTTCGCGGACTGAATCCGAAGAGCTTCGATGGCCGTGGCAACTACGCCATGGGCATCAAGGAACACATCGTGTTCCCGGAGATCAACTACGACAAGGTTGATCAGATCTGGGGCATGGACGTCATCGTTTGTACGACTGCGAAGACGGACGACGAAGCCAGGGCATTGCTCAAGGCCTTCAACTTCCCCTTCCGCCAGTAACGGCAGCGAGAAAAGGAAAAATCTGAAATGGCAAAGACCAGCTCAGTCGAGAAGAACAACAGGCGCCGCAAGCTTGCCGACCAGTACGGTCCCAAGCGGGCTGCGCTCAAGGCGATCATCATGGATCAGTCCAAGCCGATGGAAGAGCGTTTCCGCGCTCAGCTCAAGCTTGCTGCCATGCCGCGCAACTCGGCCAAGATCCGCATCCGCAACCGCTGCGAAGTCACCGGCCGTCCGCGCGCCTACTATCGCAAGCTCAAAGTATCGCGCATCGCGCTTCGTGATCTCGGCAATAACGGCCAGATCCCGGGCCTGGTCAAGTCGAGCTGGTAAGGAGGACATAACATGTCATTGAGCGATCCTCTCGGCGATATGCTGACCCGCATCCGCAACGCGTATGGCCGCAAGAAGTCGAGCGTTTCGACGCCGGCTTCGCGTCTGCGCACCCGCGTCCTCGACGTGCTGAAGGCTGAAGGCTATATCCGCGATTACAGCCAGACCGACTTCGACAACGGCAAGTCCGAAATCGAGATCGAGCTGAAGTATTTCGACGGCGCGCCGGTCGTGCGCGAAATCGCCCGCGTTTCGAAGCCAGGCCGCCGCGTCTATGTTTCGGCCAAGTCGATTCCGCAGGTCGCAAACGGCCTCGGCATCGCCATCCTTTCGACACCGAAGGGCGTGATGGCCGACCATGAAGCACGTGAACAGAACGTCGGCGGTGAGATCCTCTGCCAGATCTTCTGATCTGGCAGTTGACCGCAAAGTGGAATCCGGTCTTCGGATCGTTCCCGAAGACAGAGACCTGAAACAAGAGAAGTGACGAGGACAACAAAATGTCTCGTATTGGAAAGAAACCCGTTTCGCTGCCGCAGGGCGTGACCGCGACCGTCAACGGCCAGACCGTGACGGCGAAGGGCCCCAAGGGTGAGCTGAAGTTCGTGGTGAACGACGAAGTGCTGGTCAAGATGGAAGGCAGCGAGATCGCTGTCCAGCCGCGCGACCAGACCAAGACCGCCCGCTCCAAGTGGGGCATGTCGCGCACGCAGATCGTCAACATCCTGCAGGGTGTCAAGGACGGTTTCGAGAAGAAGCTCGAGATCACCGGCGTCGGCTATCGCGCGGCACTTCAGGGCAAGAACCTGCAGCTGGCGCTTGGCTTCAGCCATGACGTCGTCTATGAGACGCCGCAGGGCATCACCATCACCGTGCCGAAGCCGACTGAAATCACTGTGGCCGGCATCGACAAGCAGCAGGTCGGCCAGGTTGCGGCCGAGATCCGCGAGTATCGTGGTCCCGAGCCTTACAAGGGCAAGGGCGTCCGCTACGCCGGCGAGAAGATCGTCCGCAAGGAAGGCAAGAAGAAGTAGTAGGCCTGGCCTCGAGAAGTTGAAGACTTTTCGGAAAGGGCCAAGCCAAGAGTGTAACGCCGCGGGGAGCGGTCGCGGGAGGCGCTTTCGCCTACCGCATATGGCGGCCCCCGTTTTTTGAAGGCAAGGAAGACCATCATGGGTACCAAGGAATCCACGCAGCGCCGCGCGCAGCGCGTCCGTCGTCAGATCAAGAAGGTCGCCGGCGAGCGTCCGCGTCTGTCGGTTCACCGCACGTCGAAGAACATCTATGTGCAGGTCATCGACGACGCCAAGGGCCACACCATCGCCGCCGCTTCGACGCTCGAGAAGGACTTCAAGGGTTCGCTCAAGACCGGCGCCGACACCGCTGCCGCCACCGCGATCGGCAAGCTGATCGCCGAGCGCGCCACCAAGGCCGGCGTCAAGGAAGTCGTCTTCGACCGCGGCGCTTACATCTATCACGGCCGCGTCAAGGCGCTCGCCGAGGCTGCCCGCGAAGGTGGCTTGAGCTTCTAAGCATGATCCCGAAAAGTTGCAGACTTTTCGGATAAAGATTATGCGAAGGAAATGATTTCGCCCCCGGTGACCGTTTCCCGATTTAATCGGGGCGAGGCACCGGATCTTATCAGCAACCGTGCTTCCGGAAAAAAACAAGGAACAGGATATGGCACAGGAACGTAGGGATGGCGGCCGCGGCCGCGATCGTGAAGAACGCGATGACGGCATGGTGGACAAGCTCGTCCACATCAACCGCGTCGCCAAGGTCGTCAAGGGCGGCCGTCGCTTCGGTTTTGCAGCACTCGTCGTCGTCGGCGACCAGAAGGGCCGCGTCGGCTTTGGTCACGGCAAGGCGCGCGAAGTGCCGGAAGCTATCCGCAAGGCAACTGAATCGGCCAAGCGCGACATGATTTTCGTGCCGCTGCGCTCGGGCCGTACGCTGCATCACGACGTCGAAGGACGCTGGGGTGCTGGACGCGTGCTGCTGCGCGCCGCCAAGCAAGGTACCGGCATCATCGCCGGTGGCCCGATGCGCGCTGTCTTCGAGACGCTCGGCATGCATGACGTGGTCGCCAAGTCGATGGGTTCGTCGAACCCCTACAACATGGTTCGCGCCACCTTCGACGCGCTGAAGAGCCAGATGCATCCCAAGGATGTGGCTGCTGCTCGCGGCATCAAGTATTCGACCCTTCAGGCCCGCCGCGGCACCGCCGTTGCGGCTGAAGAATAGTCGATCTGACCAGGGATTTTGACCATGGCCAAGAAAGCAACCAAGACCATCACCGTTGAGCAGATCGGTTCGCCGATCCGCCGTCCGAAGGAACAGCGCGCGACGCTGGTCGGCCTCGGCCTCAACAAGATGCACAAGCAGCGCACGCTGGAAGATACGCCCTCCGTGCGCGGCATGATCGCTGCCGTCCAGCATCTCGTCCGCGTCGTGGACGAGGGCTGAGCCAGAGCGCAGGAGAAGTCAGATGAAACTCAACGATCTGCGTGACAAGGACGGCGCGACGCACTCCAAGAAGCGTCTCGGCCGTGGTATCGGCTCCGGCTCCGGCAAGACCGGCGGTCGCGGCGTCAAGGGCCAGAAGGCGCGCTCCGGCGTCGCCATCAACGGCTTCGAGGGTGGCCAGATGCCGCTCTACCGGCGCCTGCCGAAGCGTGGCTTCAACAACATCTTCGCCAAGAGCTTCACCGTCGTGTCGCTGGCCCGCATCCAGGTGGCCATCGACGCCAAGAAGCTCGACGCCAAGGCAACCGTGACGGCTGAATCGCTGGTTGCCGCCGGCGTCATCCGCCGCGTCAAGGACGGCGTGCGCATCCTCTCGGATGGCGAGATCAAGGCGAAGCTCGCCTTTGACGTCGCCGGCGCCTCCAAGGCCGCGATCGAGAAGATCGAAAAGGCCGGCGGTTCGGTCAAGCTGCCGCAGGAAAAAGCAGCTGCCGAGTAACGGCAATTTGAAGCGCGATCGGCAGGAGTGGGATCCGTTTTTGCTCACGATTTCGCTTTGATCTGCTCAACGAGGCGGCCGCGTCAACGCGGCCGCTTGCATGTTTAGAGCCCGGAGCTTATCTCGTGAGCTTCGGTGAAACGCGCCGCCTGACCTCAGGGCCATCAAGCGTTACCAAGCGGAGAATCAGGCATGGCTTCGGCTGCTGAACAATTAGCCTCGAATCTGAATTTCTCGGCCTTCGCCAAGGCGGAGGATTTGAAGAAGCGCATCTGGTTCACGATCGGCGCGCTGCTGGTTTATCGCCTCGGCACCTACATCCCGCTTCCCGGTATCAATCCCGACGCCTTCGCCCAGGCCTTCTCTTCGCAGAGCAAGGGCGTGCTCGGCATGTTCAACATGTTCGCCGGCGGCGCCGTGCAGCGCATGGCGATCTTTGCGCTCGGCATCATGCCTTACATCTCCGCCTCCATCATCATGCAGCTGATGACCTCGGTCATCCCGTCATTGGAAGCGCTGAAGAAGGAAGGCGAACAGGGCCGCAAGGTCATTAACCAGTACACGCGCTACGGCACCGTGCTGCTTGCGCTGGTTCAGGCCTATGGCATTTCGGTCGGTCTGGAAGGCGGCAACGGCATCGTCAGTGACCCCGGCATGTTCTTCCGCATCTCGACCGTCGTCACGCTGGTCGGCGGCACCATGTTCCTGATGTGGCTGGGCGAGCAGATCACCGCCCGCGGCATCGGCAACGGTATTTCGCTGATCATCTTCTCCGGCATCGTCGCCGGCCTGCCGCACGCCATCTCCGGCACGCTGGAGCTTGGCCGCACCGGCGCGCTGTCGACCGGCCTGATCCTGGCGATCATCGTGCTGGCTATCGTCGTCATTGCGCTCATCGTGTTCTTCGAGCGCGCCCAGCGCCGCTTGCTGATCCAGTATCCAAAGCGCCAGGTCGGCAACCGGATGTTCCAGGGCGATACCTCGCACCTGCCGCTGAAGCTCAACACGTCGGGCGTCATTCCGCCGATCTTTGCCTCGTCGCTGCTTTTGCTGCCGGCCACCGTCGCCGGCTTCTCGCAGACGACGAACCTGCCGGCGTGGGCAAGCACCGTGCTCGCCTCGCTCGGCCACGGCCAGCCGCTCTACATGCTGTTTTATGCGGCGATGATCGTGTTCTTCGCCTTCTTCTACACCGCGATTGTCTTCAACCCGAAGGACACCGCCGACCAGCTCAAGAAGCATTCGGGCTTCATCCCGGGCTATCGTCCGGGCGAGCGCACCGCCGATTATATCGATTACGTTCTCACCCGCATCACCGTCGTCGGCGCCATCTATCTGGTGCTGGTGTGCCTGCTGCCGGAGTTCCTGATCTCGGCGACTGGCGTACCGTTCTACCTTGGTGGCACATCGCTTCTGATCGTGGTCAGTGTCACGCTCGATACGGTTGCGCAGATTCAGGGTCACCTGATCGCGCACCAGTATGAAGGCCTGATCAAGAAGTCGAAGCTGCGCGGGGGGAAGAAAGCCAGATGAGGTTGATATTGCTTGGGCCGCCAGGAGCGGGCAAGGGGACGCAAGCACAAAGACTGGTAGAAAAACACGGCATACCCCAGCTCTCGACGGGCGACATGCTGCGTGCTGCCGTCCAGGCAGGCACCGAGGTTGGCAAGCGCGCCAAGGCGGTGATGGATGCCGGTGAACTGGTGTCCGACGCGATCGTCAACGCGATCGTCGCTGAGCGTATCGATCAGCCCGACTGCGCCAAGGGGTTCATCCTCGACGGCTATCCGCGGACCCTGGTGCAGGCGGATGCGGTCGAGCAGATGCTGTCGGATCGCTCGCAGGGGCTCGACGCCGTCATTGAACTCGTGGTCGACGACAAGGCCCTGGTTGGCCGGATCGTCAAACGCGCCGACGAGGCGCAGGCCGCCGGCCTTCCCGTTCGCAAGGACGACAATCCGACCGTGTTCGAAGAGCGCCTGAGGGAATACTACAAGAAGACGTCGCCGCTGATTGGCTACTACTATGCCAAGGGCAAGCTCCGCAGTGTCGATGGCATGGCCGATATCGACGCCGTGACGGAACAGATCGAAGCGGTGCTCAAGGACGCGGTGCGGGGAAATTAACGATTGCACTTGACGGAGGCGGTTCGCTGCGGTATGGCGGCCCGTCTTCCTATCAGGCATGAGCTTTGCTTGTCCGCAAGGGCAAGGCAGCCGCATTGAACTGGAAACTCCCGCATGGGCCGGCCTCCACCGGACGCGGGGCAACTTAAGATAGCGCCGAGCCTACCTTGTTTTTGAGGATTGGCCGGCCCACATGGAGAAGGGAAGAACATGGCTCGTATAGCCGGCGTCAACATTCCGACCAACAAGCGCGTTGTCATTGCGCTTCAGTACATTCACGGCATTGGCAAGCGGTTCGCCCAGGAGATCGTCGACAAGGTCGGCATCCCGGCCGAGCGCCGCGTCAACCAGCTGACCGACGCGGAAGTGCTGCAGATCCGCGAGACCATCGACCGCGATTACCAGGTTGAAGGCGACCTGCGCCGCGAAGTCTCGATGAACATCAAGCGGCTCATGGACCTCGGCTGCTACCGCGGCCTGCGTCACCGCCGCTCGCTGCCGGTCCGCGGCCAGCGCACGCATACCAATGCGCGCACCCGCAAGGGCCCGGCCAAGTCGATCGCCGGCAAGAAGAAGTAATTTTTTTAGGGGAATAAGGGAGTAGGGGAGTAAGGCAGTAGGGAATGCCCGCCAGTCGGGTCGCGTTTTTCCCTACTCCCTTGCTGCCCTATTCCCCTACTCCCTTACGAAGGTGGAGCCGCTGGCATTACGGCGGTGTAGAGATCAACTGAAAGGACTATCATGGCCAAGGAAGCCGCTCGTGTTCGCCGTCGCGAACGCAAGAATATCTCGTCGGGCGTTGCCCACGTCAATTCGACCTTCAACAACACGATGATCACCATCACCGATGCGCAGGGCAATTCGATTGCCTGGTCGTCTGCCGGTGCTCAGGGCTTCAAGGGTTCGCGCAAGTCGACCCCGTTCGCTGCCCAGATGGCTGCCGAGGATGTTGCCAAGAAGGCCCAGGAACACGGCATGCGCATGCTCGAAGTCGAGGTCTGCGGACCCGGCTCCGGTCGTGAATCGGCACTGCGCGCCCTGCAGGCGGCCGGCTTCACCATCACCTCGATCCGTGATGTGACGCCGATCCCGCACAATGGCTGCCGCCCGCGCAAGAAGCGTCGCGTCTAAGCATTTACCGAACGCCGCGCGAGCGCCCTTGGGCGCTCCTCCGCGGCATTCCAGGTCGCCCGCCACGATTGGATGGTGGCGGGTCAACGGAAGGAAAGCATCATGATCCAGAAAAATTGGCAGGAACTGATCAAGCCGAACAAGATCGAGTTCTCGTCGAAGAAGAAGACGCTGACCACGCTGGTCGCCGAGCCTCTCGAGCGTGGCTTTTGCCTGACGCTGGGC
>NZ_RZPL01000660.1:0-3167 GCF_004022805.1 Mesorhizobium sp. M7A.F.Ca.CA.002.04.1.1
CCCGGCAAGGTCATCCAGTCGATGAAGAAGGCCAAGAAGTCCAACCCGCTCTTCCTGCTCGACGAGATCGACAAGATGGGCCAGGACTTCCGTGGCGATCCGTCATCGGCGTTGCTCGAGGTCCTCGATCCGGAACAGAACTCGACGTTCATGGACCACTACCTCGAGGTCGAATACGATCTGTCGAGCGTCATGTTCGTGACGACGGCGAACACGCTGAACATCCCGGCGCCCTTGATGGACCGCATGGAGATCATCCGTATCGCCGGCTACACCGAGGACGAGAAGATCGAGATCGCCAAGCGGCACCTGATGCCTAAGGTGATCCGCGATCACGCGCTGCAGCCGAAGGAGTTTTCCGTCGGTGAGGACGCGATCCGCGCCATCGTCCAGACCTACACCCGTGAAGCGGGCGTCAGAAGCCTGGAGCGCGAGCTGATGAAGCTCGGGCGCAAGGCGGTGACCGAGATCCTGAAGACGAAGAAGAAGACGGTGAACATCACGGCGGCGAACCTCGCCGATTACCTCGGTGTTGAACGCTTCCGCTTCGGTCAGGTCGAGGCTGACGATCAGGTCGGTGTCGTTACCGGACTCGCCTGGACGGAAGTCGGCGGCGAGCTGCTGACGGTCGAAGGCGTCATGATGCCCGGCAAGGGCCGCATGACGGTGACCGGCAATTTGCGCGACGTGATGAAGGAATCGATTTCGGCGGCGGCCTCCTATGTCCGCTCGCGCGCCGTCGATTTCGGCATCGAGCCGCCGCTGTTCGACAAGCGCGACATCCACGTGCACTTGCCGGAAGGCGCCACGCCGAAGGACGGCCCGTCTGCAGGTGCTGCCATGGCGACAGCCATTGTATCGGTACTGACGGGTATTCCGGTCCGGGCGGATGTGGCGATGACCGGCGAGATAACGCTTCGCGGCCGCATCCTGCCGATCGGCGGGCTCAAGGAGAAGCTGCTCGCCGCACTGCGCGGCGGCATCAAGAAGGTGCTGATCCCGGAAGACAATGCCAAGGACCTGGCGGAGATTCCGGACAATGTGAAGAACGGCATGGAGATCATTCCGGTCTCACGTGTCGGCGAGGTGTTGCGCCACGCGCTGGTGCGTATGCCGGAGCCGATCGAATGGGTCGAGCCGGTCAATCCGCCGGCTGCGACAGACAGTGCCGACGACGCTGGAAAGTCCCTGGCGCATTAGAGCGCCGGGCGTCCATCTGGACGCACAAAGGACGCTCTAACGCCCAGACTTGCGCATGGCCCTTGCCGCAAACCGGCTACGGTTTTCGGGGCCATGCGTTGGTTTTCGTCGAGGTTGCAGCGCACAAACGGAGAGCCGGGCCTGACGCCCGGCTTTTTCATGTGAAAAACCCCGGAATTCCGGGCTTTTTCCGCTTTTTTCCTGCCTTTTCGACTTGGTTGCGGGAGCGCTTCTTTCTAAAGTCCGTTTCCTGCCGGATGAGTCGATAGTTCCGGTGTTCTCATGGAAGGGAATTTTTATGAACAAGAACGAACTGGTGTCCGCTGTCGCCGACGCCGCGAGCATTTCGAAGGGTGACGCGCAGTCGGCGGTCGATGCGGTATTTTCCGTGATCACCGGCGAACTGAAGAAGGGCGGCGATGTCCGGCTTGTCGGCTTTGGCAATTTCACCGTGTCAAAGCGTGCCGCCTCGACCGGCCGCAATCCTCAGACCGGCGCCGAAGTGAAGATCCCGGCGCGTACCGTGCCGAAGTTCTCGGCCGGCAAAGGCCTCAAGGACGCAGTCAACTAAGCGTTTTTTCTTTTCAGAGACCTCAGAAAAGCCGGGCTTGCCCGGCTTTTCATTTTGGTGCCCTACGCCGGTTCATGCGACCAGAAAAGCCGGGCTTGCCCGGCTTTTCATTTTGGTGCCCGACGCTGACGCGACGCGGCCGGCTTATGCGGTCGGCGCATCAGTGCGCATAAGACCTTCCTCCTTGAGATCCGCCCAAAGTGCTGCGGGCAGTTTCGCATCGAGCAGCGAGCGATTGCTCTCGACTTCGCTCGGCCGTTGGCCACCGGGGATCACCGAAACGACTGAAGGATGCAGCAGCGGGAATTGCAGGGCGGCCTCGATCAGCCTGACACCATGACGCTTGCAGACGTTCTCGATCCCGGCGACCCGGTCGAGTATGTCCTTCGGCGCTTCGGAGTAGTTGTAGTAGGCTCCGGGCTTCGGCCCTGTTGCGAGGATGCCGGAGTTGTAGGGTCCGCCGAGAACGATGCCGATGCCGCGTGCCTGGCAGAGCGGCAGGAAGGACGTCAGCGCCTCCTGTTCCAAGAGCGTATAGCGCCCGGCCAGCAGGAACAGATCGAAGTCGCCGCGCTCAGCCAGCGTCTGCGCGACCTGCCACTCATTGATGCCGCCGCCGAACGCCTTGATCACGCCCTGGTCGCGCAGCGACAGCAGGCCGTAATAGCCCGAGCGCATGAACTCCTCGATGCGCCGGTCGGAGGCTTCCTTGCTGCCATGCGTGAAGATGTCGACATCGTGCACGAAGAGGATGTCGATCCGGTCGACGCCGAGGCGCTCAAGCGAGGCTTCGAACGAGCGCATGACACCGTCATAGCTGTAGTCGTACACCTCGCGGCGTGATGGCGTGTCGAAGAACTTGCCGATGCCGGTGCGCTCTTCGGGCGGGCAGGCACGCATGATGCGGCCGACCTTGCTCGACAGCACATAGTCGTCGCGCTTCTTGCCGCGCAGGAACGGGTTGAGCCGCGTTTCCGAGAGGCCGAGCCCATAGAGCGGCGCGGTGTCGTAGTAGCGGCAGCCGGTCGCCCAGGCGGCCTCCAGCGTAGCGTTGGCGTCCTCGTCGGAGACGGCACGGTAGAGATTGCCGAGCGGCGCCGCGCCGAAGCCGAGCTCGGTGAAACTGATGCCGCCATTGCCGATGCGGTCGAAATGCCGTGTCTTCATATCCTGCTGTTTGCCTCGCCTGATTTGTCTGACATGACACTATCACGCCTGTGATCAGGCAAAAGCATAGCTGCGCGTTGGACACGCATTTTCGCGGTTGCTAGCATGAACGAAATCAAGCTGTTCGTGGCAGCAAGAGCGGCAAATACCAGGGTGATTTTTCAATGGCGGGTTTGCGGTGAGCGACAAGAGCAAAAGCCTGTTCGAGACCTCACTTGAGGAGCTGGGT
>NZ_RZPL01000661.1:0-3159 GCF_004022805.1 Mesorhizobium sp. M7A.F.Ca.CA.002.04.1.1
GAGGTCGGAGGAATCATTGAGGATGTAGATGGCCGATGCCACCGCGCTGAACGAGACGAATGCCAGCAGGCATTCCCAGATCATGTCGGTGTTGAAATATTCATGCGAGAGCACCATCGGCACTGCGATCAGCGAATTCTTCAGCCACTGATGCACGCGCAGCATCTTGACGATGGTCCGCAAAGTGGGCTTCGGCGCCGACACCGTCTCGGCGCCATGTGCCGCCTGCCAGCGCGCGGCATGGCGGTCGGGCGCGACGACGATCG
Source organism: Mesorhizobium sp. M7A.F.Ca.CA.002.04.1.1 (assembly GCF_004022805.1). NCBI lineage: Bacteria > Pseudomonadati > Pseudomonadota > Alphaproteobacteria > Hyphomicrobiales > Phyllobacteriaceae > Mesorhizobium > Mesorhizobium sp. M7A.F.Ca.CA.002.04.1.1. The sequence goes on from NZ_RZPL01000661.1 coordinate 267, forward strand.
CGTTGCGTGCGGCATCGAAGACCTGGAGGTCATGGCGGCTGTTGCCGGCGTAGTCGAAACCGCCATCGCCATAGGCTGCGATCAGCGAGGCGCGCTTCCTGCCCGAGGTGAGATTGGCGAGACCATCGGTGGCCAGCACCTGGTCGAAAATGCCGAGATGGGCCGCGATGGCGTCGGCGAACTTGCGCGGCGTACCGGTCGCCAGCACGATCTTGCGGCCCTCGGCGTGCTCGGTCCGGAGGCGGCAAAGCAGCACCTCGCGATAGGGCAGCGATGCCGGATCGATGTCGATGCGCTGCGCGATCGCCTGCTTCAGCCGCGCCGGCCCGCCGGCGATCCAGAACGGTACGAGGAAGATATAGAGCGGGTTCTTCTTGAGAAGGATGAACAGCCCTTCCCACAACAGGTCGGTTGCGATCAGCGTGCCGTCGAGATCGACCGCAAGCGGTATTGCGTTCCTGTCCGATCGCGCATCCATGTCCGTCCTGCCCTGCCCGCGTAGAGTTGCGCGCCGCTTTTCGGCGTCTTGAGGCTGGTATAGCGGGCGATGGCGTAGCGAACGTTAAAACGCACGGTTGCAGACGGCTGCCATGGCGGTATTTCCGGTGTCATTGTTAAACAACCGCTACCGGAAACGATAAAAGGCCGGGCAAATGCCCGGCCTCTACAATCGTGACGCCAAGATTACTTGATGCGGGCGACACCGCCCGAGATCTCGACCGTTTCCGAACCGGTCAGGGCTTCGAGATCGCCATTGGGCAAGGTGACGAAGCAGCCGTTCGGGCAGAACTCAACCGTTTCGCCACCGGCCAGCGCAAGGTCGGTCTTGCTGCCGCCCTCCGTTACGACCAGCGTGCGGGTCTCGGCGTCCTTGTTGACCGCGCTCGCGGCATGGACCGAGCCGATGGCGGCGACCAGGGCGACTGCAGCGACGAGAGACTTCCACATGGTGCAATATCGGTGTTCCCACCGCCTCTGTTGCATTTGGCAAGGCATTTTCGCCTTTGCATGGAGCTTATATGAGATGGAAGCTGAACCGCAACTGAATGCCCCATTCATGCCGCAATCGATTCCGGGCAGGATTGAGGTCGACGGAGTCCGAGCCTAGTCCGGGTCCGGCTTCTTGGTTTTGCGAGACTTGACCAGTCGCTTCTTCTCCGCCTCGGCTTCGGCCCTTATCTGCTCCTGTTCGGCGAAGTCGGCCTCGATCTTGTCGTCGTCCGTCGGCCAGGCCTTGGGCTTGTGGGCCTCGACCACGGCGCGCGGCGTCGAGGGGATCTCGATGTGTTCGCTGCTGAATTTTTCGAGGACGGCAAAACGGATGTCGTTCTGCGCGATGTTGCCGTTCATCACGTCGGCCAGGAACACGCGGATTTCGAATTCCAGGGCGGCGGGGCCGAAATTGGAAAACAGCACGAAGGGTTCGGGGTTCTTCAGCACCATCGGGTGGCTGCGGGCGATCTCCAGCAGGACGGCATGAACCTGCTTGACGTCGCTGCCATAGGCGACGCCGACCTTGATGTCGACGCGGCCGAGCTTGTTGCGGTGCGTCCAGTTGCCGACGGCGTTGTTGATCAGGTTCGAATTGGGCAGGATCACCGATTGCCGCTGGAAGGTTTCGATCTCGGTGGCGCGCACGCTGATCTTCTTGACCGTGCCGCTGACGTCGCCGGCAACGATCCAGTCGCCCACCTTGAACGGCCGCTCGGCCAGAAGGATCAGGCCGGAAACGAAATTGGACACCACGTTCTGCAGGCCAAAGCCGATACCGAGGGAAAGAGCGCCGGCGACCAGTGCCAGGCTGGACAGGTCGATGCCCGCCGCCGAGATGCCGACCAGTGCCGCCAGCGCGACGCCGGCATAGCCGACCGCCAGCCTGATCGAGTTGCGCACGCCGGTATCGACCTTGCCACGCGCCATGACCGAGCCGTCGAGCCAGCCCTGGAACCACCGCGTCAGGAAATAGCCTATGACGAAGACGACGATGCCGGAGAGGATGCCGGTGACCGAGATCGTCACCGAGCCGATGTTGATCCCGGTTGCGAGCTTGTAGGCCCAAGCCTGGATATCGCCGGGCTGGAAACCCCACATCAGCAGGATCAGCGGCAGGAACACCAGCACGATCATCACATTGATGGCAACGCTGACGACAAGGCCGAGCTGGTCGAGGGCCGTATCCTCGTAGCTGGAATTGGCCGACAGCCAGCGCCCGACGGAGGTGTTGGCGAAAGCACCCTCCTCGCCGATCGCCTGCGCCGACAGGAAGCCGATATAGGCGGTGATCAAGGCTGTGCCGGTGACGACGACCTGCAGCGAAACGAACAGCGCAAGGCCGATATAGCCGAGCAAGGCGGCTATGATGGTGAATAGGCCAAGGCCCAGCGACAGGTAGCGCAGCCATGCCGGCCAGGGCCGCCAGCTTCCGTCGCGCGCCTTGAACGGCCTCAGCATCGCCATCAGGATCAGGATGATGCCGACGATGATGGTGGCGACAAAACTGCGGGCGATGGTCAGCGACAGCGGCGAACCCATCTTGTCGTTGATCACCGACAGGAAGGTGTTGACGCTGATGACCACGGCCATGGCGGTGGCCAGGCGCACCAGCCAGCGCGCCGGCCCGGTTTCGACCGGGATCAGGCGCCAGTTCGGCAGCCGCGGTTCCAGCGCCGCATTGGTCAGCCGGTTGACGCAGAACACCACGCCGATGACGGTCGCCAGCGCGTTGAGGAAGAGCCCAATGTCGCCGCGCAACACATTGTAATAATTGAAAAAGAAAATCGTCGATCCAAGAAAGGCGGCAACCGCCAGCGTCGGCAGCAAGGTCGACCAGAAGGCCACCGAAAGGCGGCTGAGATAGGATGGGTCCTCATTGGTGGGGTCGGCTTCGAACACC
>NZ_RZPL01000662.1:0-3149 GCF_004022805.1 Mesorhizobium sp. M7A.F.Ca.CA.002.04.1.1
CTATTCATCGCTGCATCCTGTTAAAATGAAGGCGTCCCAGGCCGAACCGCCTGGATTGGCATTGGCGAAATCGGCTCCTTCGGTGAAAGCCACGCCGAAACCGGGCAAGAGCAGCCCTCTCGGCGCCGGTGTCGCTTCGCGCGAATTCAACTGCTCGGCGCCGCCGCCGGTCAAGGCATAGACCTGGCCCTCCCATAGCCTGCACAATCCGCTACCGTCCTGCAGGCCGCCTTCCCGGTCGTCGTCGGTGCAGGCGTGGCGAATGGTGCCGAGCGGGAAGGAATTCTTGCCGTTGGTCCAGGTGATGTCGGCGGGCAGGCTCGTGCCGGCTTTGGGCACGGCCAGCGAAAACACTTCGGCCGTCAGCGCCGCCGGCTCGTTGGCGAGCGGCCGGAATTGCACGACGGCACCCGAGCGCGGCTCCTGATAGGTGGCGTGACTCAGGAGGCATTCTTTTGCCAAGGCCGCCTGCATCGGGCCGAGCAGGCCCAGGAGGAAAAAGGCCAGTATGCGGGTGATCATCCAATGTCTCTGGGAAAGCGTTGAGTCGGCCCGCACAGTCGCATCATCCGCGCAAAAGCATAGCAAAATCCGGAACGGCGGCGTTTGTCCGCTCCTGGACAAAACTTGTCCACGCAAAATCCCACCAGCCTGTATGGTCGAGCGCACTGATCGAAGGAGTGGTGATGCGGCGTTTGGTGATGACGACGGCAATATCCGCATTCGCCGGTGGCTCCGCGCTGGCGGCGCCGCCTTATGTTGGGACATGGTCTAGCGACAGGCTGAACTGCCACGCGGCTCCCGACATCCAACGCGAGACTGTGTTCACAGTGGACCAGGCGTCGCTGTCGTTCCCCGATCTCGGCTGCGAGCAGGCGACATTTCGCAAAAGCTCGACCGGTTGGGTGGTGCATGCCAGCCAATGCTACGGTTCCGACCCGTCGATCGAGGAGCCGTTCGCGCGTGTCATCCATATCGTCAGGCATGGGGCCACGCTGCGGTTCACCTGGCCTGGCTTCGACAGCGGACCGCTCGTCCGCTGTTGAAGGCGTCCGGCGCCTCAGACCAGGCCGACCAGAAAGGCGGCGCCACCGAGAAAGCCTGCCGAGCAGATCCATAACAGCCAGAGCCCCCGTACCCGGCATTCCAGCACCGCCGAGCCGGGGTTGGCGGGGTCATAGTGGACGTCGACCTTGCTGCCTTCGACATACTGCCGTGCCTGGCCGCCGACGAGGCCGGGCAACGAAGCCGTCACGGTTCCGCCGAAGGTCACACGATCGGCGCTGTAGCGCTGGCCGGCGACGTCATAGGAGTAGACGATGCGGGATTTGAAGACGGTGCGCCAGCGACCATGGCCAGAATGGTTTCGGAGCGCCTGCAGGCCCGAGTTATCGATGCGGCCGGCAGTGACCGGCCATTTTGCCGCCTGCTCGGCCAGCGATCTCTGGACGAAGCCCATGCGCAAGGCAAACAGGCCCATGAACAGCAGCAGCGCTCCCGCGCCGAGGTTTTGCGGCTTGGGCAAATGCGGCCTGATCGCCTCCAGGACGCCGCCGACGGAAAACACCAGCACAAGCGCGCCGACCACCAGCCCGGCCGAGAGCTGGATCATGAACTTGAAGGCGCCTTCGGGCATGGTGCGCTCGATCACGGCTTTGCTCGGATCGGCCGGATTGTAGAAGACAGTCACCTCCGCGCCGCGGGGAAACTGGGCAAGGGTTTCGGTGACTTCGAAATTCCCCAAATTCTCCTTCACGCTGTAGCGCGAGCTTTGAAATTTCTTGCCGCCGACCTTGTATTCGAAGGTGATCGCCGGAAAATTGCGCATTTCGGTCGTATCAGTGCTGTCCGAACCAACGCCCGAGCTTCTGACCTCGCGTGCCTCGACGCGCGACGAGATGATCTTTCCCGGCGTCGGCAGCCAGCGGCTGAGTGCCTTCACCTCTCGCCATTTCATGAAGGTGATGAACGACAGCGCGCCCGCGACCACGCAGGCAAAGCCGACAAGCATGATCTTGAGTTCCAACTCGTCTCCCCCCAGGAGTGCAGGAACCCGCACATAGACAGCATGGCGGCGGCAATGTCTTGTATTTTCGCAAATCTGAAAAGGCTGAGCAGCGCAAACGGCAACAGCCCACGCCGCGTTATGCAGGCTTCACGGCCAGGAACGTGTTCCATTCTTCGCTATTGCGGCCGACGTTGAAATCGTCCCTGATAAGGACCAGCCCGGCGCCTTCGAGATGGGCGGCGAAGTCGTCCCTGCGCCAGTAGACCATGTGATATTCGCCTGATCTCTCGCCGTCGCCATTGCGCATCGAGACGAGGAAGGCGCCGCCCGGGCGCAGCGACCCGGCTATCTTGGCAAGCACCTGGTCGGTCTGGTCGCGAGGCACGTGGATCAGGACGCATAGGGCAAGGACCGCGTCGTAGGGGCCGCCGAGATCATCGGTGATGAGATCGAGCAACTCGCCATGCTTACCACGCGCGGCCTGCAGCTCGAGAAACCGCTTGGTGGCGTCGGTGCGCCGAACCTTGACGCCCAAATTTTCCAGAAAATCCGCATCGTATCCGGCTCCGGACCCGACTTCCAAAATCCGGCCACCTGTGCCGGCGATTGCCACCAGGCGCTTGAGCGATGCCTGCTCCCTCTCGTTGGGAACATGGCGCACGATGGCATCATATTGTTCCGCATAATCCTCGTAAGCGCTGATCGTTTGACGGCTCTGTGCCAGAGCCTCCGATGACACACCCATCTTTTCCTCCCATGCGTCCTTGTTGGTCAAAGAGCCAGGCACTTTCCTCAGCGAATGCTGCCGGCGGAAGCGTGTCCATCGAGCAGTCCGATATCGCGCTTGAAATGGTCCGACAGCGCACGCTGGTCAAGCAGGCCGCGTGAGCGGGTCCTGAAGGGAGCGGCGAAGAGGTCGAGGATCGGCGGACACCCGAGAAAGCGAACGACGCCAAGCCTGATAGCTTGTCTCAGTTGGCGTCGGCTACCGTCTGCCGGCCCCCGGCCCAGGCGCGCCATTGCCGTTCGTCGCCATGGAAGACATTGAGGTCTATGCGGCCAGTGACGCCGTGCGACAGGCCGGAGCCGGAATACTGCCAGAACAGCCATTTGCGACCGGGATAGACCTTTGACGCTGTCT
>NZ_RZPL01000663.1:0-3144 GCF_004022805.1 Mesorhizobium sp. M7A.F.Ca.CA.002.04.1.1
CGTCTGCCGCACTCTGCTCGATGCCGGCAGGCCGGTGCTGCTCGAAAAGCCGATGGCTCATGATCTTTCCGCTGCCAAGGCGATTGCGAAAGCGGCGGAGAGAAACGGCGCGCGTCTGTTGGTCGGCCACATCCTGCGGTTCGACCCGCGCTATTGCGAAGCCGCGGCAGCGGTGAAATCCGGGCGGATCGGCGAGCCGATCCACGGCAGCAGCGGCCGTTTCACCAATCGCGAAGTCGGTCTTCGCATGAACGGAAACTCGAGCGTCTGCTTCTACCTCGGCGTGCACGACGTGGATGCGCTGCAATGGATCTCAGGTTCAGACATCATCGCCGTCTACTCCCGATCGGTCGCCAAGCTCATGCCTTCGCTCGGAGTTCGCTCCGAAGACGCGATCTTCTCCACCGTCGAGCTGTCGAACGGAATGAGCGGACAGCTCTACTTCGGCTGGACGCTGCCACCGACCGTTCCGACCGGCATCTGGGCGCGCACCGAAATCATCGGCACCGAAGGCATGATCGACCTCGACGTGCGCGACCACGGTCTACGTATCCTATCGCATGGACAGTGGTCGCAGCCCGACGCCTTGCACTGGCCGACCGTCAATGGCCGCATCACCGGGGATCTCTTCGAGGAGGTCCACCATTTCATTTCCGCGGTTCGCGACGAAACCCCTTTCGTGATGCCGCTCGACGACGCCCTGCGCGCCGTCGCCGTCAATGATGCAATCCTGCGCAGCGTCAAATCAGGCCTGCGCGAACCGGTCGAAGATTGGCACATCCGATGAGAGAACCCTCATGACCCGCCAACAGAACATTTGGTGCAGGCGCTTTCTCGACCTCTCGCCGTTGATCCTGCTGGTCATCCTGCTGGCGATCTTCGCGCTCATCGACGCCCGCATCGTTTCAACCGCCAGCCTCATCAACATCGTCGCCCAGGCGACCCCGATCGCCATACTGGCGCTTGGCGCCCTGATCGTTCTGCTGACGGCAGGCATCGACCTGTCCGCCGGCGTCGGCGTCGCCTTCTGTGCCGTCTTCATCGCCAGCCTGATCGACGGCGGCGCCAGCCTGCCGCTTGCCTTGCTCGTCGGCTTTGCCGTGATGGTGGTGATCGGCCTCGCGAACGGCGCCGTTATCGCACTGTTGAAGATACCGCCCTTCGTGACGACATTGGCCACAATGGTCGCGCTGCAGGGCGCAACGCTTGCCGTTGCCTCCAAAGGCGTCCTGATGCTGAAGGATCCGACGCTTCGCGCGGTCGGCATCGAACGCAGCTTCGGCATTCCCAATGTCATTTTCGCAACGCTGCTGATCGTCGCCGTAGCAGCAATCCTGATGCGGCACAGCCGTTTCGGGCTGCGTACCTATGCGCTCGGATCGGATGCCGGAGCCGCGGAACTTGCCGGCATCCCGGTGACGAAACACACGATCCTCGTCTATTGCGCCTCCAGTATCTTCGTCTTCCTGACAGCCGTGATCATGATCAGCCGGGTGCCGGTCGTGACGCCCAACATCGGCGGGACCTCGCTGCTTCTGGACGCGATCGCCGCGGCCGTACTTGGCGGCACCAGTATTTTCGGCGGCAGGGGAACGGTGTGGGGCGCGGTCGTCGGCGCGCTGATCGTCAGCCTGCTGACGACAGCGCTTCGGGTGTTCGGCACGGACCCGTCCAGCCTCGAACTCTACAAGGGAGCAATCATCATGGTCGCTCTCCTGGCCGATTCCGGCATGACCTACGCCAAGGCCCGGCTTGTCGAGGCAGCACGATGAACGAGCCAGCTCCGGCCTTGCCGATCCCGCCTGGATCCAGCTTTGCGCTGATGACCTCCCCGGATACGGAAAGACACGCGACAGCCGGCGTGCATAAACCCGTCGTCATTCTACCGCTCGGCGCTGTCGAGCAACATGGCCCGCATCTGCCGCTCGGCGTCGATTGCTGGCTTGCGGAAGCGGTTGCGCTCGCCGCGGCGGAAGGACAGGCCTCCATCCGTGTCGCCGAACCTTTCGCCTATGGCTCGTCCGAGCATCATCGCTCTTTCTCCGGCACCATGAGCCTCAGCCCGCAGATCTTCATCGCCGTTCTCGTCGATCTCTGCACCTGCCTTGCCGAAGACGGCTTCCTGCCGGTCATGCTGAACGGCCATGGCGGAAACCGCGCCGCCATCCAGGTGGCGATCACCACCCTTGGCAAGCGTGGCATCGTCACCGCGGGTTTCTCGTATTTCGATCTCATCGCCGACGTGGCGGCGCAGGCCCTGCCCGATGCCGCCACAGGCACCGGTCACGCTTGCGCGCTTGAAACGTCGTTGATGATGCATGTGCTTGGCGACAGCGTTCGCCGCGATCTCATCCCGCCAGGCGGCACTCCGCCATCCTGGCCGGATCCTCACCTTTACGCCGCGCCGGCCGTCACCGTCTGGCGCCGTTTCGAAGCCATCCGCGACAACGGCGTCATCGGCACGCCATCGCAGGCAAGCGCGGAGGCCGGCAGCAGACTTTTCATCGCAGCCGTGGAACGCAGCCGCGCCGCCATTTTGAACATCCAATCCGAATTCGGCCAAAGGAACGCATGATGACAGTCCATTTCAAATCTTCTCTCGAAGGCCCCAACCTGCGTGGCATGGCGATCGTCTCGGAGCCGGAAGCAGCCGCCCGCATCGGCATCAACCGCATCGGCGGCGAGTGGATTGCCGGCAGCTCGGGCAAATTCCTGAAAATCGATAGTCCTTCGACGGGCGAGCATCTCGGCTATCTCTCCCTTTCCACCCGCGCCGATGTCGGTCGCGCGGTGAAAGCCGCCGAAGGCGCACGCGGGACCATGCGCAAGATGGGAACCTTCGCACGCGCTCAATTGTGCATACGCATCGCCGACGCGATCGACAGGCGCGCCGAAGAGCTTGCCCACCTGCTCTGCCTGGAACAGGGTAAGCCCTTCCACAGCGAGGCAAAGGCCGAAGCATCGGCGGCAGCTCTCGGTTTCCGCAATGCGGCAGAGCAGATGAAGTGGCTGGAGACGGCGGCGTTTCCCCTGGCCGATGCCAACAAGCGCGCCTTCAGCTTCCTGCAGCCGAAGGGCATCTTTGCCATCATCACGCCATGGAATTTCCCGCTCGCCCTGCCCTGCCTCTACTATCTCGGACCG
>NZ_RZPL01000664.1:0-3143 GCF_004022805.1 Mesorhizobium sp. M7A.F.Ca.CA.002.04.1.1
GGGTTGGGTTATGTGCTCAAGCCCGGCTTCATGCTGCCGCCGCTGATGTTCAGCGACGAGGAGATCGAAGCCATTGTGCTCGGCTCGCGCTGGGTCGCCAGGCAGCCGGACCAGCGTCTCTCGGCCGCCGCCGCCAACGCGTTGGCCAAGATCGCAGCCGTGCTGCCCGACGATCTGCGCGAGGATCTTGACGCGAGCACACTGCTGGTCGGGCCTCCTGCCGCGGCCACCGAGGGCATCGATCTTGGTCTGGTGCGGCAGGCCATCCGCAACGAGCGCAAGCTCGGCTTTCTCTACCGCGATGCCGGCGGGGCCGTGTCCCAGCGCGTCGTCTGGCCATTTGCGCTGGGCTTCTTCGACAAGGTGCGGGTGGTGGTGGCGTGGTGCGAGATGCGGCAGGATTTCCGGCATTTTCGCGCCGATCGCATCGCCGAACTCCAAGCAATGGACACGCGCTATCCGCGTCGTCGCCAGGCGCTGCTCAAGGAATGGCGAACGACGCTCGACAAGCCGCGTGGTTCGCGATGACTGCTGCCATATTCTGACAGTAGCCTATCGTATGTTCGTCAAGTCGAAACACCGAACCTTGGAGAGCAGATATGGCCACCCCGAATTTCGTCATCCTCTATGTCGACCAGCCGCAGCAGAGCGGTGCCTTCTACAGCGCGCTGCTCGGTCGTGAGCCGGTCGAAAGTTCGCCGACCTTCGTGCTGTTCGTGCTCGATGCCGGCTTCAAGCTCGGCCTGTGGTCGCGCCATACGGTGGAGCCGGCAGCCGCCACGTCAGGCGGTGGCGCCGAAATCGTGTTTGCGCTGGATACGCCCGATGCGGTCGATGCCGCCCATGCCGACTGGTCCGGGCGCGGGCTGAAGATCCTGCAGACGCCGACCGACATGGATTTCGGTCGTACTTTTGTCGCGCTCGATCCCGATAATCATCGCCTGCGCGTCTACTGGCTGTCCGACGGGGAACAGGCCAATGGGGAACAGAAATGAGCGCGTATTGGATAGCGGTGGCGTCGGCCGAGCATGTCCGGCGTGGTCGCACAGCCGGCTTCATGCAGGTCAACCACGGCAAGGCGGCACCGCTGCGTCGCGTCAAGCCGGGTGATGGCGTCGTCTACTATTCGCCGACCACTGTTTTGGGCGACAAAGACGGCCTGCAGGCTTTCACGGCGATAGGCATCGTGCGGGAAGGCGAGCCTTATCAGGGCGATATGGGCGCCGGCTTCACGCCGTTCCGCCGCGATGTGGCATGGGCCAAGGCCGAGGAAGCGCCGATCAAGCCGCTGCTCGACAGGCTGGACTTCACCGCGGCCAAGTCGAACTGGGGTTATCAGCTTCGCTTTGGCCTTTTTGAAATCGGGGATCACGATTTTCGTGTGATCGCCGAGGCGATGGGCGCCGAAATGGGTGCAACGGTAAACTAGGCCGTGAGCGCCTTGTAGACGGCAATGCCGGCGGCAAGATCCTCGAGTGCCGCTCCGACCGACTTGAACAGCGTGATCTCACCGGCGCTCTCGCGGCCCTTCTTCCGGCCGCGCGCCAATTCGTGCAGATCGGCGACGATGGCTTCCGGTTTCAGCACGCCGGAGGCCAGCGGTTGGACGATGTCGCCGGCTTCCTTGGTGGCGCCGGCGCGGGTGTCGACATAGACGCGGGCAAGCCTGATCGCATCGTCATCGCTCTCGCGCATCGTCGGCGTAAAGCCGCCGACCAGGTCGACATGGGTTCCCGGCCGCAACAATGCGCCCTTGATCAACGGCGTGGTCGTGATCGTCGCCGAGGAGACGATGTCGGCCTGCCCAAGCTCCGTATCGAGATCGCTTGCCGCACTGGCCGCGAAGCCCTGGGCGCACAGATCGGCCGCGACTTTCTCGGCATTGGCCGGGGTGCGGTTCCAGATGCGGATGGTCTTGATGGGCCGCACGGCCGAGTGCGCCTTGGCGAGGAAGGGCGACAGCGCGCCGGCGCCGACCACAAGCAGCCGCGAGGCATCGTCGCGGGCGAGATAGGAGGCCGCAAGCGCCGAAGCACAGGCGGTGCGCCATTGTGTCAGCCGCTGGCCGTCGATCAGGGCCTCGGGTTCGCCGGTGGCGCCGTTGAGCAGAAGATAGAGCCCCATCACCGCGGGCTTGCCGATGGCATTGTTGTCGGGCGACACGGTGACGATCTTGACGCCGACGTGACCGCCGGCCGACGTGCCGGCCGCGTTGAGATCGGTCCAGGCCGGCATCAAAAGCAGTGTGGAGGCGGCACCATCGGGCCGCTCGATCGTATGATGATGCCTGACCGGCTGCACCGCACCGTCGCGAAACGCCATGCGCAGCGTCTCGACCAGTCCGGGAAAGGTCAGCGCATGGTCGACCTCTGCGGCCGAAATGGTCAGCATGAAAAACTCCGTGAGGACAAAACCGCCGATTGGCGGCTCAAGCGGTCGGCTTCGGCAATGCTGCCCCTTGGGCGGACCCCGGTGCCTGGCTTTGTGATACCGCCGGCGCACGGCTGACCGCCTGGCGCAGGTTCTCGGCTTCGACGCCGCGCTGGCGCGCCAGCTTGCGATAGCGACCCTGTTTGACCCACGTAGCCAGACTGCCGACGATCATGCCGATGGCGAGCGCCAGGAACAGGAAGATGAACAGCGGCAAAGTCAGGGTCAGCTTCGGATTGCCGGGGTTGAACGGGTCCAGCGTGAAGGCGACCAGTTCGCGGTTGGCGACAGCGAGTGCGATCAGGATGATCGCCAGGGGCACGAAGATCGCGATGAGGATGAAGCGATTGAACATGATGTTTTCCGTCGGAAGCTGGCCTGTCCGAAAGGCCGTCAGGCGCTGACGTCGCGCCTACTTGCCGCCGTTCAGCCTTTCACGCAGTTCCTTGCCGGTCTTGAAGAACGGCACCCATTTCTCCTCGACCTCGACGGATTCGCCGGTGCGCGGATTGCGTCCGGTGCGCGCGGGACGATTTTTCACCGAAAAAGCGCCGAAGCCACGCAACTCGACCCGGTTGCCTTCGGCAAGGGCGTCGGTGATTTCATCAAAGATCGCGCCGACGATGTTTTCGACGTCGCGCAGGAAAAGATGCGGATTGCGCGTGGCAATAATCTGCACAAGTTCGGACTTGATCATGAGACGGGTCCCCGTG
>NZ_RZPL01000665.1:0-3141 GCF_004022805.1 Mesorhizobium sp. M7A.F.Ca.CA.002.04.1.1
GCATTGGCCAACCGTTCCGGTTGACGGGTTCCCGGTGCCGAGGCTCGAGGCGGCGCTGGCGTATTCGGGCCTCGAAGTCCGGGCGGTCGATGACAATGGTGTGCGCCCCCGCCATTTCTGCCGCGTGGTGCGGGAGGAAACGCTCGCGCCGTTCACCGGCCTCAACCGAGCCAAGGCGGCGGTGCTTGAGCTGGCCATCCTGGTCAGCCGGCTCGGCATGCTGCCGCGCAACAAGATCGAGGCGGAAATCGCCTACCTTTCGATCGCCATCGAAAAGACGGCAGGCGACGGTGAAAAGGAAGCCTGGGGCTGGCTGATGCAGCGTGTCAGCGATCACTTGACCGCCAAAGGTTCGGATAGCGAGGACTCGCGAGCATAGGCGCGAGCGCCGCAACCTGCTTACGAAGGATATCCCGCCAAAAGCGCCACTGCGGACGCAGGTGCCGCGCTGCTCGCTTGCCCGCGAACAGTGTCATCGGCGGGGATGATGTCGGCGAAATCGACGTAACTGCGTTCCATGCGTTCGGCCAGCCGCCTGATCTGCCAGCGACCGCTTCCGGCGCCGACGATCGGGACATCCCGAGACAGGGTTCCGGCAACCAGCGCCGCTGCATCGTGCACTTTGCGCAGTTGCTGCTCGCTGAACCAGCGCGCGACTTCACCCCATTCCGGCGGGGTGAGGTCGGTGGCGTCGCGCCCCACCATGCGCGCCAGCCGCGCGATCGAGCCGTCCACAGTCTTTTCCTTGCCGTCGGCGGGAGGGTGCCTGTCGTCGTCCTCGTCGAGCACGCCCAGGATGCGGTGAGCGTCGGCGATCGAGGCGAAATATTCGTTCATCAGCGGCGTTAGCCTGCCATGGACGGGAGCCGACGAGGCTACGCCGAACAGGAATGTCCTGGTAAAGCCGGTATAGACCAATTCGCCGGTTAGAAGCCGTCCGGCATCGGTGTAGCCGTCATTGGCCACGGCGCCGTTCTTGATGGCGATAATATCGGTGGTGGTGGAGCCCATGTCGACGAACAGGGCATCGCCGGCGAGTTTTGCCACCAACAAGGCTGTCGCGTGCCAATTGGCGGAAGCCACATCGGCGGTCAGCTGCGCTGCCCGCTCGACTCCGACGAAACCGGATGGTCCGGCATAGACCAGCTTTTTGTCTGCGGGGAAATGGGTGGAAATCTGACCCAGCAGAGCCGCCACGCCGGCATCGCGGGACGGAAAGATGTCCGACAGTTCGCCCGTCATGGTGAATGCGTTGAGATCCGCACCCGCGTAGATCGGAGCCGTTTCGTCGAGGGCTGAAGCCAGCTTGTCCAACCCTTGCCAGAGCGGCGTTGCGATCGTTACCGCCTCGACGATGCGACCGTCTTGTGCGCGGGTCACCTTCAGATGCGCGCCGCCAATGTCGAAACCGGCAATGATGCCCTTTCTTTTTTCCACGCTTCAAGCTTTCATGACGGGGGCAATTGGTCGGTGAAAAAGCGTTGCGTATCATTCCGGTTCTCGACCTGAAAGACGGCGTGGTGGTTCGCGCCCAGCAGGGAAAACGCGATCGCTACAGGCCGATCGTTACGCCGCTCAGCCGAAGCCCTGATGTGGTCGCGGTCGCTGAAGGACTGCGTGGGCTTTATCCTTTTTCCACCTTCTACATCGCAGATCTGGACGCTATCGAAGGCGGAGCGCCAAACAGCGACGCACTCGCCCGGCTGAGGACGATGGCGGAGCCGCCGGAACTTTGGGTCGATGCCGGCGTGGCCGACGAAAAGACACTTTTGGCGGCGCTTGCCGAACGCTCGCTGTCTCCTGTTCTGGGCTCTGAATCGCAGCGAGACGACATGTTGCTGCGGCGTTTTCGCGATCATCCCGATCTCATCCTGTCCCTTGATTTCGTCGGCGATAGTTTTTGCGGGCCGCGTTCTCTTCTCGATGAGCCCGAGCTTTGGCCGCAAAAGGTGATTGTCATGACGCTGGCCAAGGTCGGTGCGGCCGCCGGTCCCGACTTCGGGCGGTTGCAGGAGGTCAAGGCCAAGGCCGGAAATCGCGCTGTCATTGCGGCCGGCGGTGTCCGCGACGAGAACGACATCAGGGCCTTGTCCGCCATGGGCGTCGCCGCGGCACTGGTCGCAACCTCATTGCACAACGCTACGCTCACGCCCGGCCACCTCGCGTCACTCGGCGCCTGATCGTCGTTGCTCGTCAGCTCCCGAAGGGCGTGCGCCCTTCGGGAGCTGACGTTTCAAAAGCCCAGAACCTTTTTCAGCCGGCGCAACAGACCATCCGTCTCAGAAGAGGGTTTTTCCTGTGCGGGGCTGTCTCTTGTCTAGGCTGCGAACGGATGCTTGACCTTGTCGCGCTGGGCCGTTGCTTCGGCGGCGGTCGGGGTTCCTGCAACGGCGCGCTGGATGGCTTCCTTTGTCGCCTCGTAATTGTATTTCTGGATCTTGGCGTCGTCCGCCGCGTCCCAATGGATGAATACCCCGACGCAGATGAACACGTCGTCTGCTTCGTTGGCCGGAATGGTCCCGTCCGCAACGCTGTCCTGCACGGCCTTTGCCACGGCGTGCTGCGCCGGGCCGAACATCTGGACCGCCTGTTTGGCACCCTTGATCGTGACCTTGTTGAACATCACGGTGTTGGGTTTGCATTGAAGATTGGGCGCGATCACCGCCAAAAGCGAAGTAAAGCCGTCCTTGTTGTTGGTAAGCGCGTTGCAAAATGCCGTTTCGACCGCGCTCCCCCGCGGGCCGATGAGCAGGTCGACATGCGCGACTTCGTTGCCGTCTCCCACCAGCGATTCACCGACCATAACCTTTGATATTTTTGCCATGCCAATTTCCTCCAAGACACAATTATGATGTCCACGGACGCTGCAACCGAGCAGGCGCTCGATGGACAGCTATCCTTGTTGGCAGCGTCCGGATTTGCCCGGACCGGTTGGCTAGATAGCCGCGGAAGCACAGCTTCCGCTTTTGGAAGTCAAGCACCAACGCCGCGATTATGCAAGGTGAGGGCGAGGGTGTGGACTAAAAGAGTAGCCACGGTGAGGTCGGCCGAGGTGCCGGGGTTGATGTTGTCGGCCTTCAGCCGGCGGTCGAACTCCATGAGCAGACGAATGCGCGACGGTTCGTCGCCCTCGGCATGGAG
>NZ_RZPL01000666.1:0-3139 GCF_004022805.1 Mesorhizobium sp. M7A.F.Ca.CA.002.04.1.1
TCTCCCGCGTCAGCTCGATCGCCTGTTCGAGCTTGGTCTTGCCGATCTTGGCGCGGTGGGAACGGCCGAGCGCAGCATTTCTTAGCGCCTCGACCGACCAGCCGGGGCGCTTTGCGCAGGGACCTGAGGAGAAATTGGGGTTTGCCGGACGGAGTCCGGGCTTCGTATGCGTCGTCATCGTGGTCTATCCTTCCAGATAGTGGCCCCTCGTTGGGGAGGGGTGGCCCACGGACGGCGATATTCGTTCGGGCTTCAGGCGTCAAGAGGAAAGTTTTTGTCGTTGCCGGGATACCGGCGATCCCCGATCAGGATGTCGTGACTTCAAACGCAAACGACGGACCCCATGATCCGCCGTGCTGGTCCTCGTACTCGCCGCGCCTACCAGAGATCGTAGCGCAGCCCGACCTTGACCTGATGATAATCGAGGCCCTTTTTGAACTCAGGGTTGCCGACAGCGTCTGCTGTCACGTATTTCGCGGAAGGCAGAGCCGTGTATTGATAGCCGACATCGACTGCAACATTCTTGCTGACCTGATAAGCAAAGCCGGCGCCGAGCGTATAGGCGAAGCTGAACTGCTTCTCCGACTGCGTCGTCCCATCATAGCCGTTTGGATCGTCGCATTCAAAGATGGTCGTGGTTGTACCTGATGTTGTCGATGAATTCTGACAGTTGCGAGCGCCTTGAGCGTACTTGTAGGTGCTGTACGCTATGCCGACACCGCCTCCGACATAGGGCGTGAAGCCGACATAAGTGCCCAGGTCGACAAAGGCGCTGGCCATCACATCGTAGGCCTTGTTGTTGCCGTCGTTGGAGCCTTCGCATCCACGGGTGCTTGGGCCGGCGAACGCGCTTGTGCTGCCACCGCTGGTGACAGTCACCGTCTGCGTTCCATCGCAAGTACTGTCGAATTTGCTGGCGAATTTGCTTGTCGGCAGCAGACCGAAATTCAATTCACCACGGAAGTAATCGTTGAAATGGTAGCCCATACCTATCGAACCAGACAGCGGGCTGGTATCCGTAACCAGACCGGCCGGAGTTTCCGAAAATTCATAGGGCTTGTTGAAGGCATAGCCGAGATCACCGCGCAGATACCAGCCGGAGCCGACCTCGACCGGGACGTAGTCGGGCGCCTGGTCGACATAGATCGGCGGATCGTAGTCGGCCGCGTGCACCGGCGTCAGCGGCAGGAGGGCTAGTGCACCGAGCGCCAGCGCCATACGCGATGTAAGTTTCATGGTCCCCGACTCCCGAATTTGGCGCAGCCCGCAATCGCAGCGGCAGCCATCGTTTCAAGGAGCATTGTTAACCATAGTGGTTAAGTGGCGGTTAAGGCTAACAGAGCGTTAGCGAATTCATTTCCCCTGTCGATTCCAGGCGGCCAACGAAAAACCGCCCGGCTGAGGCCGGGCGGTTTGTGAAGAATTCAAGTAATGTAGATGCTGTTACTTGGTGTAGATCGGCTCGGGTTCGGGCTGGTAGGCAACGACCGGCGCGGCGCAACCGTTGTTGCCACCGAACTGGTAACGCAGGCCACCGCGCACTTCGT
Organism: Mesorhizobium sp. M7A.F.Ca.CA.002.04.1.1; assembly: GCF_004022805.1. NCBI lineage: Bacteria > Pseudomonadati > Pseudomonadota > Alphaproteobacteria > Hyphomicrobiales > Phyllobacteriaceae > Mesorhizobium > Mesorhizobium sp. M7A.F.Ca.CA.002.04.1.1. Next base: position 1,548 of record NZ_RZPL01000666.1, read on the forward strand.
GTGTGTTGATGCCACGATCGAAGCCGGGACCGGAGCTGGTGATGTTCCAGTCGAACATGCGGCCGCCCTGGATATGGGAGAAGCGGTAGCCGGCATCGAGAATGATCTTGTCGGTCAAGCAGTACGAAGCGCCGGCCATCAGACCGTAGGCGAAACGCCAGCTTGATCTGCCGGGATTGAACTCGGTGGTGTTCGGGTCGTAGACATCATCCCACTTGACGCGGGCGCCGCCGATGCCGGCGCCAACGTAAGGCGTGATGCCATGGTAGGTGCCGAGATCGACATAGGCGTTGGCAAGCAGTAGCAGGGCGCTCATCTTCGATACTTCGGTCGAAGTACCGTTGATATCCGAGGTGCCGCCGTTGAAGTTCGACTTGAACCAATAGTCGGCGGTCAAATCGGTCCGGAAGTGATCGTTGATCTTGTAGCCGACGCCGGCGCCGAGCGAGAAACCGCCCTTGAGCTTGCCGAAATCGAAGCTTCTGGTGCCGGGCGTAACCGTACAGTTACAGGGATCGACGGTGTAGGTCATATAGTCGATGCCGCGCACGGTCGACTTGTGATAGTCGATGTCGCCACGGATATACCAGCCGCCGACTTCTACCGGCTGCTCGTAGACGGCCTGAGGCGGAGCCTCTTCGACGATCGGTTCCGGCAGGTCGGCCGCGAACAACGGCCCCGCCAGGCCTGCGAACAGTAAGGCGAGCAGGGCCTTTCTTGCTGTCTTGAACATGCTTGTCACCCCTGAGAAGCTCGGAACGGCAAACCCGCCCGAAATGCGATTGGCTTTCAGTCGTGGATAATGAATTGCAAAGGTTAAAAGGCGTTTAACCCTGTTGCTTAACCACGAATCTCGAAACTTCTGGGGACCGGCGCGAGATTTCCGAACAGCGAACAGACTGGGAGCCGACAAGAAAAAGCCCGCCGAGAGGCGGGCCTTGGACAGGTTCAGGCGACGACGTCCTGCCGGGCGCTGTGGGGGTCAGGCGGCGCTGCGCGTTTCCGAGATGATGTCCACGATGCCATTCACCACGGACTCGACCAGTTGCGGGTCGTCGCCCTCGGCCATCACGCGGATCAGCGGCTCTGTCCCGGATGGCCGGATAACCAGCCGTCCGGTCTTGCCGAGCCGGCTACGCGCGTCTTCGATGGCGGCCTTGACCGGCGCCTCCTCGAGCGGCTTGCCGCCGGAAATGTGAACGTTCTTCAGGAGTTGCGGCACGGGTTCGAATTTCTTCGACAGTTCGCTGACCGGCCGGCCCTGCCGCTTGATGCAGGCCAGCACCTGCAGCGCCGAAACCAGGCCGTCGCCGGTGGTCGAAAAGTCGGACAGCACGATATGGCCCGACTGTTCGCCGCCGACATTCAAGCCATGCGCGCGCATATGCTCGACGACATAACGGTCGCCGACCTTGGTGCGGTGCAATTGCAGCTTCATGTCGCCGAGGAAGCGTTCGAGGCCCAGATTGGACATGACGGTTGAGACGACACCGCCGCCGGCAAGCCGCCCGCTCTGGTGCCAGGATTCGGCGATCAGCGCCATGATCTGGTCACCATCGACGATCGCGCCGTTTTCATCGACGATGACGACG
>NZ_RZPL01000667.1:0-3133 GCF_004022805.1 Mesorhizobium sp. M7A.F.Ca.CA.002.04.1.1
CCCTTAATCTCGGCCCAGGCGCCGGCGACGGCCACATCCGGCAGGGTCTTGAACATGTCCGGCACCGAGCCGAGCGTTGCCTCGATGTCCTTGTAGGCGGCCGCCGCGGACGCGTCCTCGGCCTTTGCGGGAGAGATGGCGAACAACGCGCCAACGCTTGCAGCGATCACAAGCAATTTGAGTGTCCGGTTCGACTTCAGCATTTCCTCCTCCGTTCGCAGCGCCTTTTCCAGCGACATCCGCCTAGCCTGCGTGGAGAGAATTGATAGCGCTTACCCGCCCATGGCCGCTTCGCCCGAAAGCGCCATGGCTCTCATGGCCCGTGCGGGCCAGGGTGCCTGGCCGAAAACGCCGCCGCCGCCGCCCGCGACGGCAGATCCAGCTTGAGCAGTATGTTGGCGACATGGCGCTTGACCGTGTGTTCGCTCAGCCGCAATTCGGCGGCGATCGCGGCATTGCTCTTGCCGTCGGCGACGAGGCTCACCACCTCGCTTTCGCGCGCCGTCAATGCGGCCGGCTCGGCGGTCTTGGGTTTGGGCCGGCAGGCGGGTTCCAGATGCTGTTCGGACGTCGCATGGACCAGCGCCAGCGGCTGCTCCAGCTCGTCGACACTGATGCGCCCGGCGTCGGTGAAATGCAGGCCCGACCCAGCCGCCAGATCGGCGATCAGACGCGACGCGATAATGTCGCCGCGGCCGGCATGGGCGGCCAGTTGCATTGCCACCCGCGCCGTCGTCCCAACGGGTGGACCGCGCACTTCGATCTCGCCGACATGCGCCCCTTGTGCGCTTGCCACGCCGATTTCCTGCGCCGCCTCGCGCAGCGCTGCCGCGCAGCGTATGGCGCGTGCCGGGCCGTCGAAGCGCGAAATCATCAACTCGCCATGCAGGCCCACAGAGCGCCCGCCATGGCGCCCGACCAGCAGCCGCCAGGTTTCCTGGAAGCGTTGGCTGCGTTCGCTCCACATCCGGTCGCCGAGCCGTGCCGTGTCGTAGATGCGTGTCACCAGCAGTGCGGCCAGCACGCGGTCTACTTCGCCCACGGCGCGTTCGCCGGTCAGGAATTCCTCGATCAGGTCGGCCACCCCATCGACATCGCCGGTCCAGATCGGATGGTCGCGTCCGGGAATCTCGACCAGTCGGGCGCCGGGGATCTTCTGTGCAAGGAAGCGGCTGGCGTCGGGGTCGACCCGCGCATCGTTGCGGCGATGGATTACAAGCGTCGGCGCGCTGATCACGCTCAGGATATGGCGGATGTCGACGTCGGCGTTCATGCGCGCCAGCGCCGCCGCCGCCGTCGGGCTCGCCGACAATCGTTCGAAACGTGCCCACCACTGGGCGAAATGCGCGTCGTCGACCCGGCTCGGCGCGAAATGGGGCAGCGTGGCGCCAGTGCCCCAGGCTGTCTCCGCCATCTCGATGAAAGCGTCGAGGCGTTCGGGCGACATCACCCATTTGTGGAAATGCGCATAGCCGCCATAGAGCGCCAGCGCCCGTGTCCGCTCCGGATAGGTGGCGGCGAACAGCATTGCCATCGGCGCGCCTTCGGAGGAGCCGAGCAGCGCCGCACGGCCGCTGCCAGCGGCGTCCATTACCGCGCGCACATCGTCTATCCGCGTCTCGAGACTGGGCAGGTTATGCGCGTCGACACGGTCGGACAGGCCGGTGCCGCGCTTGTCGAACAGGATCAGCCGAGAGAACGCCGAAAGCCGCTTCAAGAGCCTGGTGTAGCCCTCGTCTTCCCAGTGCAGGTCGAGGTTGGAAATGAAGCCCGGCACGAAGACGAGATCGAACGATCCCTGCCCGACCACCTGATAGGCGATCCGCACATCGCCGCTACAGGCGTATCGCGTCTCGATCGGCCTCACGAGATTTCCACCCCGGCCTGACGATTTCTGGTCGTCAAACCATAGCAGAACAGCGCAGATTGCGGCAGCTTAAACTTTAGCGATTGTGAATGTAAGTTGGCGCGGCTTGGCGGCTATTCCTGCGAGGCGGCGACGTCGGCAGGGGAGGGCTTGAGCCCGAGTTTGAGGTCGGCCGCAGCCGGCGTGATCGGTCGCTTGATCCTGGCGGAGGCGGCCACCACCAACTCGTTGAAGTTCCCGGTGCCGTCGTCCAGCATTTCGAAGAACTGCCGCCGCATCCTCGGCTCCCAGAACTTGTTGATGTGCTCGGCGACGCCGGCAATGCCTTCCTCGCGCGGCTTGGAATGGAAGAAGTCGGCGATCTGGTTTGCCATGCGCACCAGCTTCTCGGCAGTGCTCATAATGTGTTCTTCGTCATGCGACATGCTTGGCAACTCCGCAAATCACCCGGTCGGGGTGGGTGAAAATATCAAAATCGTCGCCGCGAACCAGCGCCACCAGCGTCATGCCGGACTCTTGCGCCGTGCGGATGGCAAGGGCGGTCGGCGCCGAGACGGCGATGATGAAGGCCGAACCGATAGAAGCCGTCTTCTGCACCATTTCGACCGAAACCCTGGATGTCACCACGACAGCACCGGATGCGCCCTCGATGCCGGCTTTGGCCAGCGCACCCGCCAGCTTGTCGAGCGCATTGTGACGGCCGACATCTTCGCGCGCCATGACGATGCCCTTGCCGGGCACATAGAAGCCGGCGGCGTGCACGGCTCCGGTCTCGGTGTGCAGCGGCTGCACTTTCGACAAAAGCTTGACCGAACGGACAATATCGTTGGCATCAAGCGTAAGCTTTGACACACCAACCGCATCGACCGAACGCATCGCTTCCTCGATCGATTCGATGCCGCAGAGCCCGCAGCCGACCGGACCCGCGAGCCTTCGCCGCCGCGCTTCGAAGCGCGTGTTGGCTCGGTCCTTCAGCCGGATCTGGATGTCGATGCCGGCGCCATGGTCCTCGACCTCGATGGTTTCGATCTCCTCCGGCGCAGCTACAATGCCCTCGGTCAGCGAGAAGCCAAGCGCGAAATCCTCGAAATCGGCCGGGCTTGCCATCATCACCGCATGCGTGGTGCCGGCAAAGGAGAACGCCACCGGCGTCTCTTCCGGCACCATGCGGTTCGCCGTAGCAGTGCCGCTGGCGCGGTGCGCCAGCCGCGATACCTGCGTCGTGGCTTTGCGCCGCGCGCTCAAGACTACTCCGCCGCCTGCAAA
>NZ_RZPL01000668.1:0-3132 GCF_004022805.1 Mesorhizobium sp. M7A.F.Ca.CA.002.04.1.1
GTCTTATCGAATATCTCGAACCCAAATACCTCTGCATCGGCAACATCGCGGCCTGAAAGGAAGCATTCAATGACCATCAACATCAAAGAGATCACCGAAAAGGACCGCAACTCGGTCTTGCATCCTTTCACTCAGCTTAAAGATTTCGCCACTGGCAAGCTCGGCGACCCAACGATCGTGGTGACAGGGAAGGGGATCCGCATCCAGGACGCGCATGGCAACCAATTTATCGATGGCTTTGCCGGCCTATACTGCGTCAATGTCGGGTATGGCCGCACGGAAGTCGCCGATGCGATCTCGCGTCAGGCCTATCGCTTGGCGTATTACCACTCCTATGCGGCGCACACGACCGACGAGCTTGCGATCCTCTCCGATCGCCTTGTGAAGATGGCGCCGGGCAAGATGAGCAAGGTGTTCTATGGCATGTCCGGCTCGGATGCGAACGAGACCCAGGCCAAGCTTGTTTGGTACTACAACAACCTGCGTGGCAAGCCGACCAAAAAGAAGATCATCTCCCGTGAACGCGGCTATCACGGCTGCAGCGTCGTGTCGGGCTCGATGACGGGCATGAGCTTTTATCACGACCACATGGACCTGCCACTTCCGCAGATTGTTCACACGGGTGTTCCACATCATTACTGGGGCGCAACCCCGGGCGAAACCGAGCGCGAATTCTCCGCTCGCCGCGCCGCCGAGCTTGATCAGTTGATCGAGCGGCTCGGCCCGGACAACGTCGGCGCCTTCATTGGCGAGCCCGTCCTCGGCACAGGTGGTATCACGCCTCCGCCGGAAGGCTATTGGGAAGCGGTACAGACGGTCCTCAAAAAACATGATGTGCTGCTGATTGCCGATGAAGTGATCACAGGGTTCGGCCGCACCGGTTCCATGTTCGGCTCACAGCACTATGGCATCGAGCCAGACCTCATCACGATCGCTAAAGGTTTGACGTCGGCCTACTTCCCGCTTTCAGCGGCAATCGTCGGTGAGAAGGTGTATAAAGTCCTGGAGGATGGAGCCGACAAGGTCGGGGCATTCTCGCACGGCTACACCTACTCTGGTCATCCGATCGGCGCCGCCGCGGCCAACGCGGTCCTCGATATTGTCGAGAAAGAAGACCTCCCCGGCAATGCGCGTGACGTCGGCGCGTTTTTCCAGGCGCAGTTGCAGGAGAGGTTCGCGCAGTTGCCGATCGTCGGCGAAGTGCGGGGCGTCGGTCTTATGGGCGCAATCGAGTTCGTTGCCGATCGCGACAATCGGAAGCGTTTCGATCCGGCGCTCAAGGTAGGTGCGCGAATCTCGAAGGCCGCCCGTGACCGTGGTCTTATCGCTCGGGCCATGCCGCACGGGGACATTTTGGGCTTTGCTCCGCCGCTGGTTACAACCAAAGCTGAGGCGGAGGAGATTGTTGCAATCGCAGAAAGCGCCGTGCGCTCGGTTATGGATGAGCTTGTTCGCGAGAGTGAGAAAATCTGAATGAGTTGGGCCATCTTGTCGTAATCAAGGCGCAAACTCAAGCGACGGCCTGATCGGCTTGCGGGGCTGCCAGCTGAGCTGGTGCCGCGTTCCGCTCATTGAGTTTTCGGCGGAATTCAATGCAGACACTGCTCAGGAGGAACTGGTGGCCAATTCGACCGCACTCAATCCCTGGGAATGGCCTGAAAGCCATTGGCGGCGGCGCATCAACAAAGTCAGAGCGGGCAAGGCACTAAGACCAATGTGGCCCGGCGGTAAACGCTGTGCCTTCGCCATCTCGTTCGACGTCGATCATGAGTCGAACGAATTGCGCAGGGGAGGGCGATCGCTAAGCAGATTATCCTGGGGTCAGTACGGGAGCCGACGAGGGATGCCTCGGGCTTTGGAACTCTTGAGAAAGTACGACGTTCCGGCGAGTTTTTTCGTTCCCGCTGTGATCGCTCAGTTGTATCCAGACGAGCAACGCGCAGTTGTCGATGAAGGCCATGAAATTGGCATGCACGGCTGGATACACGAGCTAAACTCGGAACTGAGCGCAGAGAGCGAGCGCTCTTTAATGATGAGGAGTGCCGACACTCTTGAAAAAATCACTTCCAAACGCCCGACGGGAATTCGAACGCCTTCCTGGGATTTTTCCGACGCAACTCTACGGATCATACGTGAAACCGGATTGACATACGACTCATCCCTTATGGCCGATGATAGTTGCTATGAGCTGCTGGAAGACGAGGAACCCACGGGAGTGATTGAAATACCGGTCGAATGGATTCGAGACGATGCCACTTATCTTTGGATGAGTCCCGATGGGTCTTCACGGCCAGATTTATCAGTCGACGACGTGCTTTCTGTATTTATTCGGGAGTTCGAAGGGGCCTATCAAGATGCCGATTTATTTCAGCTGACTCTGCATCCACACGTCATTGGATATCGCTCACGGATCTGGATCGTAGAAGAATTAATTCGACGCGCCAAAGCAAAGGGTGACGTTTGGTTCGCCACACATCATCAGGTCGCCGAGCGTGCGTCCTCATGTCTCTGAAAACTCTCAGACAGGAACGCCGGTAGAGTGCGGTGTTCTTGGGGCGGCGCAAGCCGTCCTGCGCCTCGACCGTTGCGGCGGTCACCAATGGATTTGGAATGACGCGGATCATCCGCTGTCCGGTATTCGCTTTCAGAGCGGGTACAGTGGGAGTTCTTATCTTGGAGGAGGACTACAATCTTGATTGACACGACCTTTGCCGGAAAAACGGTGCTGATTACCGGCGGGTGGCGCGCTTGGCCCGGCCAGTGCCAAACTGCTGGCGGCGGGTGGAGCGGATTTGGTGTTGGCTGACCTGTCGCAAGAGGCTCTGGACCAAACTCTGGCCGCCTGTCCTGGTGCCCGTTGAGTTGTCTGCGACGTGACCGATCCGGCGATGCTGGAAGGGCTGGTCGACCTCGCCCGCGAGAGCTTTGGCCGGCCGGTTGAGGGCTTGGTCGCGGCCGCTGGCATTACGGTGCGATGAAGCGGCTGATAGACGTGAAGGGTACGAAGCCATGTTCAGCTTCAACGTCGGGGCCATTTGGCGAATCTGCAAGCTGCATCCCGCAGATGCGCGAGCTTGGCCGCGGATCGGTGGTGCTCTTCAGCTCGACTGCTGGTCTGCAGGCCTCGAAGGA
>NZ_RZPL01000669.1:0-3127 GCF_004022805.1 Mesorhizobium sp. M7A.F.Ca.CA.002.04.1.1
CAGATCGCCAGCGCGCCGGCCCGGGCGACGCGCGCAAAGACCGGGATGTTGAAGATGCCGATGGCGATGATGGCGTTGACGGCGCCCGGTCCGAAGATGGCGGTGATCATGATCGCCGACAGCAAAGCCGGGAAGGCGAAGACGAGGTCGTTCAGCCGCATCAGCGCCTCGTCGACGGGGCCGCCGCGTGCCGCGGCAAAGGCGCCGAGCGGCACGCCGACCCCCATGCCGATGCCGACCGCGACCAGCGCCACGGCAATCGAATTGCGGGCGCCGACCATGACCATCGACAGGATGTCGCGGCCGAAATGGTCGGTGCCGAACCAGTGCGCCAGCGAGGGCGCTTGCGTCTTATCCGATATCACCAGTTTCGTGACGTCATAGGGCGTCCAGGCATAGGAGACGACAGCCATTGCCAGGATCAGCAGGGTGATGACGAAACCGGCAACGAAGGCGGTATTCCCGAACGCCTTGCTCAGGATGCTGCCGAACGTCTCTTCTGATATGTCGATGTGCAGTGTCATTGCCGGCTTCTCAGGCGCGGATCGACGACCGCATAGGAAAGGTCGACCAGCAGATTGACGGCGATGACGGCGGCGACCAGCAGCATGACGACGCTTTCGACGACGATCAGGTCGCGCTGGGTGATGGCCTGGAACACCAGCCTGCCGAGGCCGGGCAGATAGAAAACATTCTCGATGATGATGGTGCCGGCAAGCAGGAAGGCGAACTGCAGGCCCAGAATGGTCAGCACCGGAATCATGGCGTTGCGCAGCGCGTGCCGCCACAGCACAGCTCGGTAGGGCAGACCCTTGGCGCGGGCGGTACGAATATAGTCCTCGTTCAGCACCTCGATCAGCGCCGAGCGGGTGACGCGCGCCAGAATCGCGGCTTGCGGCAAGGCAAGCGCCAACGCCGGCAGCAGCAGCGACTTCAAGGCTGGCCAGACGCCGGCACTCCAGCCGGGAAAGCCGCCAGCAGGAACCAGCCGCAGCCAGACGGCGAAGACATAGATCAGCATCAGCGCGAACCAGAAATTGGGCACGGCGACGCCAAGCTGTGCGGCGCCCATGGAAATCGTATCACCGGCCCGTCCACGCCGGCTGGCGGAAAACAGGCCGACGGGAATCGCGATGAGGGTGGAGAGCGCAAGCGCAATCAGCGCCAGCGGCAGCGAGACGGCCAGCCGCTCGCGAACCAGACCGATGACCGGCACCGAATAGGTGTAGGAGCGGCCGAAATCGAGGCTGAGCAGGCCGCCCGCCCAGTGCAGATAGCGCCAAGCCAGCGGCGCGTTGAGGCCCATCTGGTTGCGCAGCAACTCGACCTGGTCGGCACTGGCATTCAGGCCCAGCATTAGCCGCGCCGGATCGCCGGGCAGGACCTCCAGGACGGCGAACACCACCATGGAAGCCAGCACCAGCGTGGCGATGGCGATGGCGAGGCGTTTTAGGAGGTAGGCGGTCATGGAAGGTGGGGGATCATTCGCTCCACTTCACCTTGGTCAAATCATTGGCCTGGATCGGGGCGTTTTCCCACAGCCCTTGCAGCTTGGCGTCCCAGACGCCGATCTTCGGCAATTCATAGAGGAAGCCGACCACCGCATCGTCGGCCAGGATCTTCTGCGCTTGCCCCAGCAATTCCTTGCGCTTGGCTTCGTCGGAGGTGACGCCGAGATCGGCAATCACGTTGTCGAAGGCCGGGTTGTCGTAGTTGAAGTAATAATCCTTGCGCGAATAGATATCGATGTCGTTGGGCTCGGTGTGGGAGACGATCGTCAGGTCGTAATCCTTCTTGGTGAACACCTGGTCCAGCCACTGTGCCCATTCGACCGGAATGATTTCCAGATCGATGCCAACGTCGCGAAGCTGCGAGGCGATGATTTCGCCACCGAGACGGGCATAGGTGGGCGGCGGCAGTTTCAGCGTCGCCTTGAAGCCGTTCTCGAGGCCTGCCTCTTTCAGCAATTCCTTGGCCTTGGCGACATCATGCGGGTAGCGGCCGGTGAGGTCGACATAGTCCTTGTTGGCCGGCGACATATGCGAGCCGATCGGCTGGCCGAGGCCGGCCGAGGCGCCGTCGATGATGGCCTTGCGGTCGAGCGCGTAAGAGATCGCCTGCCTCACCTGCAGCTTGTCGAAAGGCGGCTTCTTGTTGTTGATCGACAGGATGGTCTCACCCTCGGTCGCGCCGATCACCACCTTGAAGCGCGGGTCGTCCTTGACCTGGGCGACGCTGTCGGCATCGAAGAACGGGAAAGCCTGGATGTCGCCCGAGAGCAGCGCCGGCACATAGGCCGCGGCATCCGGCACGATGCGAAACTCGGCCTTGTCGAGCGACGCCGGCGTGCCCCAGTAATTGTCCGATTTGACCAGCGTGATCGACGATCCCTTGGCCCAGCTCTGGAACTTGAACGGGCCGGTGCCGATCGGTTTCTCCTTGTTGGTGTCGGCAGATTCCGGCGCCACGATCACCGCGTCGCCCCAGCCCATATTGTAGAGGAACGAGCCCTGCGGGTTCTTCAGCGTGACCTTGACGGTTGCCGGATCGACGACGTCGACCTTGTCGATGGCGGCGAACAGGCCCTTTTGCGCGTTGACGGAGTTGTCGGCTCGCGCCCGGTCGAGCGAGAATTTCACGTCGGCGGCATCGAAGTCGGTGCCGTCATGGAATTTCACGCCGGTGTGCAGCTTGAAGGTGTAGACCTTGCCGTCATCGGAAATGGTCCAGCTTTCGGCCAGATCCGGGAGCACCTCGCCATTCGGCCCGATGCGCGTCAGGCCTTCGAACACATTGGCATAGAGAACCTCGTCGATCGCTGCGGCGGCACCGGCGGTCGGATCGAGATGCGGGGGTTCGAGCGGAATGCCGATGACCAGGTCGGTTCGCGCGGCGAACGCAGAGGTGCCGGCGGCCAGCGACAGCACCGCGGCCGCCAGAATGGTTTTCCACAATTTCATCGTGCAACTCCCCATGCGTTCAGACACGTGCTCGAACCCGAGTGATAGAAGCGTGATTTCGCCACGGAGTAAATTGCGTTTCGTTCTGCCCCTTGGCGTGGCCGGGAATGTTTTTGTCCTGGCGACCGCATCGGCAGTCGAAGCTTGTCGCGGTGCACACCTTATCC
>NZ_RZPL01000066.1:0-13042 GCF_004022805.1 Mesorhizobium sp. M7A.F.Ca.CA.002.04.1.1
TCCGACGGCGGGCCGTGGAGCGGCGTCGACGACGAGCCCACGCGCAACTGGACCAGCGGCGAAGCGGAGCCGGAAAACCCGCTGGCGGCGATCTGGATGGGCGATTTCAACATGGAGCCGGGCAGCGCCGAATATCGCCGCATCGTCGGCAGCACGCCCTACCATCGGGGTGCCGCCTATCTCAGCGGTTTCGTCGATGCCGCCGCCGTTGCCGGGGAGCCAGTTCCGGACTTCCACACCCATGTGAAGACCATCGACGGCAGATTGGCAAAGCGCCGGCTCGACCATTGCTTCGTCGGCGGCATGTTCGCCGGGCGGGTGCGTTCGATCTGTGCCGATATCGACGAGGTTGCGTCGGATCATTTTCCGTTGCGGGTCGACATCGACCTGGAAACGCCCGGCATTGCCACATGACGCTTTTCGTCTTTTTCGCAGTGCTTGCCGCCGCCGCCATGCACGCGATCTGGAACGCGCTGGTCAAGGTCCATCTCGACCGCTTCCTGTCGATCACGCTGATGACGCTCGGCATGGGCGCGGCGGCACTCGTGGTGCTGCCCTTCGTCGAAGTGCCGAAGGCGGAGGTGTGGCCCTACATCATCGCCTCCGTCATTTTCCACATGGGCTACCGCACCTTCCTGATCGGCGCCTACAAGGCCGGCGATTTCGCCCAGACTTATCCGCTGGCGCGGGGCACCGCACCTCTGCTCTCGGCCTTTGGCGGCATGTTCGTCGTTGCCGAGATTCCCGGCCCGTTCGCCATGCTCGGCATCTTCCTGTTGTCGGCCGGCACGCTGGTGATGTCGTTTCGTGGCGGCGCACATCTGGAAAAACTCAATCTGCGCGCGGTTGGCTTCGCACTGGGCACTTCCATCTTCATTGCCAGTTACACGCTGTCCGACGGCAGCGGCGCACGGCTGGCGGCAACCGCGCAGAGCTATGCAGCCTGGCTGTTCATCTGCGATGCTTTTGGCGCCTTGGTGCTGTGCCTCATCTTCCGCGGGCCGAAGGCGCTGCCGGTGTTGGCGCGCGACTGGAAGGCAGGGCTGTTCACGGGCGTGCTCAGCGGCGCCGCCTACTGGATCGTCATGTGGGCGATGACCAAGGCGCCGATCGCCTCCGTGGCCTCGCTGCGCGAAACCTCGATCCTGTTTGCCATGATGATCTCGGTCTTCGCTCTCGGCGAAAAAATGACCGGCTGGCGCGGTGCCGCCGCGCTCAGCATCGTCGCCGGTGTCGTTGCGCTCAGGCTCGGCTGATTTCGACCCTAATTGAGTACGGTCATCAACTGGCCACGTCGTTCCGGACTGAAACGGATGACGACGATGATGCAGATGGCGACCACGCCTGCGAACAGCGCCAGGGCATAGCCATAGCTGCCTCCGGCGCTTTCCGCGATTCCTGCCTGATAGGGGCCGCCATAGGACGCGGCGAGATTGCCCGCCTGATAGATAAAGCCGGGCAAGGTCGCCCGCACCGCCCCGGGCGAAAGCTCGTTGAGGTGCACGGGGATGACGCCCCAGGCGCCCTGGACCGCGACCTGCATGACGAAGGCGCCGATGGCGAGCATGAACGGCGTGGTCGAGTAGGCCCATAGCGGGATCGACGGCAAGGCGATCAGGCAGGCCAGCGTGATGGCGTTGACGCGGCCGATCTTTTCGGACAGCGCGCCGAATGCCAGGCCGCCGACGATGGCGCCGATATTGGCGACGATGGTGATCCAGCTCACCGTATGCGGATCGAAGCCGTGCTGCTTCTTCAGGAAGGTCGGGTAGAGGTCCTGCGTGCCATGACTGAAGAAATTGAAGAACATCATCAGCACGACGGCATAGAGCGCGACACCCCAGTGTTTCTGCAGGGTTTCCCACATGCCCGGTCGAGCCGTCTTCTGCGCTTCGACGAAGGCCGGCGATTCCGGCACATGCGAGCGGATGAAGAGCACAATCAGCGCCGGCACGAAGCTGAGCAGGAACATGGCGCGCCAGCCGATCGTGTAGCCGCCGATCGTCTGCTGATAGAGCAGGCCATAGACCACCGCCGCCAGCAGATAGCCGGCCGGATAGCCGCATTGCAGGATGCCGGAGACCATGCCGCGTGCGCTCGGCGGAATGGATTCCATGGCCAGCGAACTGCCAAGCCCCCATTCGCCGCCCATGGCGATGCCGAACAGCGCGCGCAGGGCGAGGAAGATGCCGAGATTGGGTGAGAAGGCGGCCAGCGCGCCGATCACCGAATAGCTCACGATGTTGAGCATGAGGATCGGCTTGCGCCCGTACTTGTCGGCAAGCATGCCGAAGAAGAACGCGCCGATGAAGCGTGTGGCCAAGGTCAGGAACAGCGCCTTGGAGACCGCGGGCACGTCGGCGTGGAATTCGGTCGCGATATCGGTGAGCAGGAATGTCAGAAGGAAGAAATCGAAAGCATCGAGCGTCCAGCCCAGGAACGAGGCGAGGACGGTCTTCTTCTGCTGCGAATTAAGGGGCAAATCTTCCTCCTCCACCATCATCGATGTGAGGAATTATCAGCCAGTTCAGGGAAGACCGGTGGTCACTTTTTCGCGCGGCTCATTTGATCGAACGCCCCTGAGGTGCGATGAGGAGCGACCGGTGCCATCTGTCGATGAACTCGATCGTGGCTTGATGGTGAGTCTAGATTTCGAGATCAAACACCATCAGCCCGTCCGTGCCGCCTTCCAGGGCAGCGACCAGGCGTGCGCCGGCGCGCTGGTGCGCTTCATGCGCAAGATAGGCATCGCGCGCGGCAGCATCGCGGAAGTCGATGGTGAAGCCATGGGTGAAGCCGCGTGCGAACGGCTCGGGGCTGACATTGGCGCTGAATTTTACGGCGTCCATGCCGTCGATCAGCTGTCGCAGCGCCTCGAGATCGGCATGGACCGCCGTGCGCTCGGTAGCGGCGACATCATTGCGAAATCTAGCGAAAACACAGTGCCTGATCATGTCTTGCTCCTCAGCGGCTAAGCAGCCCGGTTTCCGGAAAACACCGCCGGCGGCAGCGGCTCGCGGCCGAGGACCAGATCGGCTCCTTTTTCACCGACCATCATTGTCGGCGCATTGGTGTTGGATGAAGGCACGCGCGGCATCACCGAGGCGTCGCAAACGCGCAGGCCCTCGATGCCGCGCAACCGCAGATCCGGTGTCACCACGGCCATGTCGTCATGGCCCATGCGGCAGGTGCCAACCGGGTGATGGTCGGTTTTGGAGGTGCGGCAGGCATAGTCGAACAGCTCGTCGTCGCTGGCGAGCGACGGCCCGGGCAGCACTTCGCGCAGCACGTAAGGGGCAAGCGCCTTCTGTCGCATGATCTGGCGCGCCAGTCGCAGCCCCTTGATCGACATGGCGCGGTCATAGGGATCGGACCAGTAGTTCGGATCGATCAGCGGGTGGTCGGACGGGTCGGCACTCTTCAGCCGCACCGTGCCGCGTGAGCGCGGCCGCAGGAAGGCCGAGTTCAGGGTGACACCTGGATTGTTCAGCTTCTCGACGCCGGCCTCGATGCCGGATCCCAAGCCGAGATGGAACTGAATGTCGGGCGAGGCGGCGGTCGGGTCGGCGTACCAGAAGCCGCCGGTCTCGAACAGGCTGGAGGCCACCGGGCCTTTCTTCAGCAGCAGATATTGCAGACCGGCCCAGGCCGTGCGGTGCAGCTTGGCGTAGTTGTCATAGGTGTGATCGCCGGTGCATTCGGCGATGACGAACAAATCGAGATGGTCCTGCATGTTGGAGCCGACGCCGGGCAGGTCATGCACCGGCGTGACGCCGACTGACTTCAGATGGTCTGCGGGGCCGATCCCCGACTGCATCAGGAGCTTCGGCGAGCCGATGGCGCCGGACGAGACGATCACCTCGCGCTCGGCGCGCAGGATTTTCTTGTCGCCGCCCGGCCTGTCGACCACCTCGACGCCGATAGCGCGACCGTTCTCGACGACGATGCGCGTCACCAGCACATCGGTTCGGAGGGTCAGGTTCTTGCGGCTGCGGATCGGCTTCAAATAAGCGACCGAGGCGGAGGAGCGTCGGGCATCCTTCTGGGTCAACTGGTAGTAGCCGACGCCTTCCTGGGCAGCGCCGTTGAAGTCCGGGTTGAAGGGGATGCCCATCTCCTGGCCGGCACGGAAATAGGCCTCGCAGATAGGCAGCGGCGAAATCGGGTTGGACACGCCGAGCGGGCCCTGGTCGCCATGAAAGTCGTTGGCGTAGCGCTGGTTGTTTTCGGCGCGCTTGAAATAGGGCAGCACGTCGCGATAGCCCCAGCCGGCGAGGCCTTCTTCCTTCTCCCAGGCGTCGTAGTCGCGGGCATTGCCGCGCGTGTAGATCTGCGCGTTGATGGACGAGCCGCCGCCGACGACCTTGGCCTGCGTGTACCAGAAGACGCGGTCCTTCATGTGCTTTTGCGGCACGGTCGACCAACCCCAGGAAGCAATGCCTTTGGTCATCTTGGCGAAGCCCGCCGGCATGTGGATGTAGGGGTGCCAGTCCTTGCCGCCGGCTTCCAGCAGCAGGACCGAATTGCTGGGATCTTCGCTCAGCCGGTTGGCCATAACGCAGCCGGCAGGACCGGCGCCCACGATGATATAGTCAGTCATTTCCTGATCCATTCATAGCCGTGGCACCGAGAGCGCGCCGTCGACATTGATGATCGAGCCGGTCGAAAAGCCGAGCTTGCCGCCGGCGAGCGTCGCCACCACCGCGCCGATGTCCGATGCTTCGCCCCAGCGTTTGGCCGGAACCAGGCCGCCGTCGATAAGGGCGTCATATTTGGCGGTCACGCCTGAGGTCATGTCGGTGCGGATGATGCCGGGCCGGACTTCGAAGACGCCGATGTTTTCAGGCGCAAGCCGCAACGCCAGGTTCTTCACCCACATCGAAAGCCCGGCCTTCGAGATGCAGTAGTCCGGCCGTTCCGGCGACGCCATTTCAGCACTGACCGAGGTGATGGTGATGATGGATCTCTGATCGCCTGGCGCAGCCAGCATCGCCTTGGCGACAGCCTGGCTGAGGAAGACGGTGCCGCGCAGGTTGATGCCCAGCGTGCGGTCGAAATTCTCCGGCTTGAGGTCCAAGAGGTCACCGCGCACCACGGCGCCGACGCCGGCATTGTTGACCAGGCAGTCGATGCGGCCGAAGGCGCGCATCGCGGCATCGACAAGTGCTGTATGGGTGTCGAGGTCCGCGATGTCGCACCTGACATAGGCGAATTTTGCGCCACGCTTGGCGATGTCGGGGGCAAGTCCGTCGGCGGCTGTTTCGGCAAGGTCGGCGACCAGAATATCGAAGCCGGCATCCGCCAGTGCCTGGGCGCAGGCGAGGCCGATGCCGCGCGCGCCGCCGGTGACGATAGCGGCGGGGCGGGTCATGCGGCGAGGTCCGTCTTGCGGATGTGGTCAGCAACGCGCAGCGCTTGGGCTGCAATCGACAGCGCTGGGTTGACCGCCGCCGAGTTCGGCAGGAAACCGGCGTCGACGACGAACAGGTTCCGGTGGTCGAAGGAGCGGCAGTAGGGGTCGAGCGCCGCCGTCGCCGGATCGTCGCCCATCTTGATCGTGCCGCATTGATGCGACGGCGTGCGCTTGTCGAAGGGGCGCGACAGCACGATGGGATAGCCGCAGGCGCGGAAGTTTTCGCGCATTACCTTGTTCAGCCCGTCGAGCGACTGCATGTTGGAGCGCCGCCACTGCATGACGATGTCCTTGCCGTCGACCATGATGCGGCTTTCCGGGTCGGGCAGGTCTTCGCACATCAGGTACCAGTCGACGGCGTGGCCGGCCATGAAGTCGAGCGCGAATCCCGGCGTGTACTTGACATTGGCCCGCAGCATGTTGCCGTCGATCTTGCCGAGCAGTTGGACGTTCCCCAGCGGCTTACCGCCCTTGCCGTCGGACAGATAGTAGTCGTTGAGCATCAGCGTCTTCTGGTAGACGGCATCGTTGCGGCGGCGCGGATCGATCGCCAGCATGGCGCTGGAATTGTGGTTCATGAAATTGCGCCCGACCTGATCGGAGCGGTTGGCAAGACCATTGCCATCGGCCGAAGGCGAGCGCAGCAGGATGACGGCGGAATTGACCGCGCCAGCGGAGAGGATGACCAGTTTCGGCGCCACCTTTTTCAGCTCACCATTCTGCCGATAGTGGATGGCAGCAATGGTTTTGCCGTCGGTCGATGCCTCCAGGTACTCGACATAACAGCCGGTCTCGAGCCGGATGTTGGTGTCCTTCAGGGCCGCCGTCAGCGGTCCTGTCTGCGCGTCGACCTTGCCCTGGCCGGTGTTGGGAAACGCGTCCCAGCCGGTCTTGCCCTCTTTCAGCCAGGTGTCGATGTCGACGCCGAGCGGCAGCGAGGCCGGATGCAGGCCGAGGTTTTTCAGCTCGGCGCGGGCGCGGGCGATCGGCGCCTCGTCGGGCACCGGCTTGTAGGCGTAGGGGATCGAATGGAACGGCTCGGTCGGATCCTCGCCCAGTGCACCGCGCACGCGAAACAGCTGTTCGGCTTTCGAATACCAGGGCTCGAATTCCTCATAGGAGAACGGCCATGCCGGCGAGACCCCGCCAAAGTGCTCCATGGCGGCGAAATCTTCCTTGCGGTAGCGGATCAGCACCGCGCCATAGAACTTCGAATTGCCGCCGACATAATAATAATTGCCGGGGTTGAAGGCGGCGCCGCCGGCCTCACGCCACATCTCCTTCGGCCTATAATGGCCGTCGACGAAGATCGAGCGCGTGTCGCGCGCGTGCGGCGTCGCCGGCAACGGCTCGCCGCGCTCGAGCATCAAGATCGAGGCGCCGCTGCCGGCAAGGCCGGAAGCGATCGTGGCGCCGCCGATGCCGGAGCCGATGATGACGATGTCCGGATTTCTCATGGCCTAAATCGCGTCCCGACGCGCTTTAGTTTTTTGTTTTGATGCATGTCGTTGCCCCAAAACCGGATCCACTTTTGGGCGACATACATTAGCGAATACGGGTCTCGGTCGCCGGATCGAAGAACACCGCCTTTGTCAGGTTGAAGGCGAGCGGCGTGTTGGTGCCCGGCTGAATGTTGGCGTCGGCGCGCAGCCGCGCCACCACGCCCTTGCCGCCGAGATTGGTGACGGCGAAGGTGTCCGAACCTGCCGGCTCGACGACCTCGATGTGACAGTCCGCGGTTGCGATGTGCGAGGCGTTGCGCTCGGCACCTTCCGGATCGGTCAGGGCTTCGGGACGGACACCGAAGATGATCGGCTTGCCCTGGAATGCCGACAGGCCCGCCGGCGCATTGGCCATCGGCAGGTTGATCGGCTCGCGCGCCTCGCGCTGCAGCACGACGGACAACGCATTGCCTGACGTACCGATCGTCGCCGGGATCAGGTTCATCGCCGGCGAGCCCATGAAGTCGGCGACGAAGAGATTGCTCGGGTTGTTGTAGATTTCGGCCGGCGTGCCGAACTGCTGCACCTCGCCATCCCGCATGACCGCGATCTTGGTCGCCAGCGTCATCGCCTCGATCTGGTCGTGGGTGACGTAGACGATGGTGGTGCCGGTGGTGGCATGCAGGCGCTTGATCTCGATGCGCATGTCGACGCGCAGCTTGGCGTCGAGGTTGGACAAAGGCTCGTCGAAAAGGAACAGTTTGGGGTCGCGCACCAGCGCCCGGCCCATGGCGACGCGCTGGCGCTGGCCGCCCGAAAGCTGGCTCGGCTTGCGCTGCAAGAGGTGGCCGATCTGCAGCACCTTGGCCACCTTGTCGATCGCCTTCTGGCGCTCCGCCGCCGGCACGCCGCGCATCTCCATGCCGAAGGAGATGTTTCCGGCCACCGTCATGTTCGGGTAGAGCGCATAGCTCTGGAACACCATGGCGATGTCGCGCTTGGAGGGGTGCAGATCGTTGATGGCGCGGCCGTCGACCCGGATTTCGCCCGAGGTGATCGTCTCCAGGCCGGCGATGGTGTTGAGCAAAGTGGACTTGCCGCAGCCGGAAGGGCCGACCAGCACCAGGAAACCGCCTTTCTCGAGCTCGACATCGATCCCTTTCAGGATCTCGACCTGGCCGAAGCGCTTTCTCAGACCATCAATTTCCAGAAAAGCCATCAGATCATCCTTTGACGGCGCCAGCCATGAGACCGCGCACGAAGTAGCGGCCGGCGAGCACATAGACGAGAAGGGTGGGCAGTGCCGCGATCATCGCGGCGGCCATGTTGACGTTGTATTCGACGACGCCGGTCGAGGTGTTGACGACGTTGTTGAGCGCCACCGTCATCGGCATCGCGTCGCCGGTGCCGGCGTAAGCCGAGGCGAACAGGAAGTCGTTCCAGATGTTGGTGAACTGGTAGATGACGGTGACGACGAAAATCGGCATCGAGTTCGGCAGCATGATGCGGCGGAATATCTGGAAGAAGGAGGCGCCGTCGACCTGTGCCGCCTTGACCAGTTCGGTCGGAAACGCCTCGTAGTAGTTGCGGAAGAACAGCGTGGTGAAGCCGATGCCGTAGACGACGTGGACGAAGACCAGGTTGACCGTCGGGTTGCCGAGACCGAAGCTCGTTCCGACCGAGTTCTGCAGTGTGACGCCGAAGCGGCCGAGGCTGCCGAGGATGGTCGCCATCGGCAACAGCACCGACTGGAACGGAATGAAGCAGGCAAACAGCATCAGCCCGAACACCAGCGTTGCGCCGCGGAAACGCCATTTCGTCAGCACGTAGCCGTTCAGCGCGCCCAGCATGGTCGAGATCAGAACGGCCGGAACCACCATCTTGATGGAGTTCCAGAAATAGCCCTTGATGCCGGCGCAGGTGAGGCCGACGCAGGTCTCGCCCCACGCCTTCAGCCACGGGTCGAAGGTCGGCGCCTTGGGCAGCGCCAGCATGTTGCCGTTCTGGATCTCGTCCATGGTCTTGAACGAGGTCACCAGCATGACGAACAGCGGCATCAGGTAAAACAGCGCAAACAGCGCCAGCAGCCCGTAGATGACGATGCGGTTGAGGGTCTTGACGTTGACGCCGCCGGAGGCCTGGCGGGCGGGAGTGGTGACGGCGCTCATCGCGGCTTCTCCCGCAGTTCCGAATAGAGATAGGGCACGATGATGGCGACGATGGTCATCAGCATGATCACCGCACTGGCCGAGCCGACGGCCATTTCGTTGCGCTTGAACGTGTACTCATACATGAAGTTGGACGGCAGCCACGCCGAGCCGCCGGGCCCGCCGCTGGTCAGTGCGACCACGAGATCGTAGGACTTGATGGCGAGGTGCGCGAGCACGATGAAGGCCGACAGGAAGATCGGCCGCAGCAGCGGGATGACGATGCGGCGATAGAGCTGGAAGTTGGTGGCGCCGTCGATCTGCGCCGCCTTCATGATCTCGCCGTCGATGCCGCGCAGGCCGGCCAGGAACATCGCCATGATGAAGCCGGAGGCCTGCCAGACGCCGGCAATGACCACCGTGTAGATGACGAAATCCTTATTCTTGATCCAGTCGAAATGGAAGCTCGTCCAACCCCATTGATGCAAGGTCTGCTCGAGACCGAGGCCGGGATCGAGGAACCATTTCCAGGCGACGCCGGTGACGATGAAGGACAGCGCCATCGGATAGAGATAGATCGGCCTCAACACGCCTTCGCCGCGGATCTTCTGGTCGAGCAGGATGGCCAGGAACAGGCCGAGCGCCAGGCAGATTGCGATGTAGAGGAAACCGAAAATACCCATATTGGTGATCGACGTGTACCAGCTCGACGGCGGGTCTGTGTCGAAGGTCCAGCCCCACAGCCGCTGATAGGCGCGCGAGCCGGTTAGGACATAGGACGGGAAGGTCTTGGAATTGGTGAAGGACAGATAGATCGTCCACAGGATGAAGCCGTAGACGAAGACGATGGTGATGGCGAAGCTCGGCGCCAGCACGATCTTCGGCAATGCGTCCTGCAGGCGCGAGCGCACCGAGGCGCGTGGCCGCGCATGCTCCGGCGTCAGCTTGATCTGGCTTGTCGCTACCGTGCTCATGGGGCTCCTCCCGTCGACTCGCGGCCAACCAGCTTCGCGGATCTATGTTCGCGGATCTGGGCCTTCCCCGCCGGAGCGGGGAAGGCGTTTTTGGCGCGTGGCGCTTACTTGGCGTCGTCGATCGCCTTGACCAGCTCGGTCACGGCTTCGTCCGAGGTCTTGATCTGACCATGGACGAACTTCGAAACGACGTCCTTGTAGGCATTGGCGACTGCCGGAGGCGCGCCATAACCCTGGGCCAGCGAGCCGAACAGCGTGCCGCCTTCATTGGCTGCCTTCAGGTCGGCGATGCCCTTCTTGCCGCAAGCGTCGAAGTCGGTGTCCGGAACGTCGGTACGGGCCGGAACCGAACCCTTGACGACGTTGAAGGCCGACTGGAAGCTCTTCGACAGGGTGGCGGTGGCCAGTGCGACCTGGGCGGCCTTGCGGTCGTCGGGAACATTGAACATGCCGAACATGTCGGAGTTGTAGATCACCGAGCCGTCGGTGCCCGGGAAGCGATAGCACAGGAAGTCGGTGCCCGGGGTCTTGTTGGCGGCGTGGAACTCGCCCTTCGCCCAGTCGCCCATGACCTGCACCAGGGCATCGCCCTTGATGACCATGGCGGTGGCAAGGTTCCAGTCGCGGCCCGAGAAGTTGGGGTCGACATAGGTGACGAGCTTGGCCAGATTGTCGAACGACTTCTTCATCGTGTCGGACTTCAGGGACTCGTCATCGAGGTCGTTGAAGGCCTTCTTGTAGAACTCGGGTCCGCCGGTCGACAGCACGACGGAGTCGAACATGGTGGCTTCCTGCCAGTTCTGGCCGCCGAGAGCGAGCGGGATCACGCCTGCCGCCTTGGCCTTGTCGAGCAGGGCAACGAAGTCGTCGAAGGTCTTCGGCTCGGTGCCGCCGATCTTGTCCAGGACGGCCTTGTTGATCCACAGCCAGTTGACCGAGTGAACGTTGACCGGCGCCGCGACCCACTTGCCGTCATAGACCGAAAACTTCTGCAGGGCTGCCGGAACGGACTTGTCCCAGCCTTCCTTCTTCGCCGTTTCGGTCAGGTCGCCCATGACGCCGGCGGCTGCATAGTCGAGCACGGTGTAGCCGAGCATCTGCGAGGCGGTCGGATAATTGCCGGCCGCGACCATCGCCTTCAGCGCGGTCATGGCGGCATCGCCGCCGCCGCCGGCCACCGGCACGTCCTTCCAGGCATAGCCTTCCTTGGCCAGATCACCCTTGAGGACGTTGAGAGCAGCCGCTTCGCCGCCCGAGGTCCACCAATGCAGCATCTGGACTTCCTTGACGTCCTCGGCGTGGGCCGCGAAAGCCAGGCCCGACGCGAGAGCCGTTCCGATAAGCAGTTTGCGCAACATGTACTTCCTCCCTTGTTGCATTACACGACCGGCGGATGCCGCCGGGTTCTTCTCAACTCAGCCGACCCACCACCCGGTGCGCTGGCCGCGATGAAACTGGATTGTCTTTTCCTCGGTATAATCCTCGACGGCGCGTTTGCCGAGTTCGCGTCCGAGACCGGACTGCTTGTAGCCTCCGAAAGGCAGCTCGGGATAACCTTCCATGAACGTGTTCACCCAAACGGTTCCCGAACGCACGCCGCGCGCGACCGACATGCAAGTGTCGATGCTGGCGCTCCACACGCCTGCCGACAAACCATAGGGCGTGTTGTTGGCGATGTGCAACGCCTTTTCAATCGATTCAAAAGTCAGCACCGAGAGCACCGGGCCGAACACTTCCTCGCGCGCTATGGCCATGTCCTCGGTGACGCCGCGGATGATGGTGGGATCGAGGTATTGACCGATATTGGAGGCCAATTGCTTGCCTCCGCTGTAGATGCTGCTGCCCTCGGTCGCGGCTGCCGCAACGTAACCGGCAACCTTGGCCAAATGGTCGGACGAGATCATCGCGCCGACCTTGGTTTGGTCATCGAGCGGATCGCCGACCGTGACCCTGGCGGCAAGCGCCTTGACGGCGCTGAGAAAATCGTCGGCGATCGCCTCGTGCACGATCAGCCGGCTGCCGGCATTGCAGCACTCGCCGGCATTGAAGAAGCCGCCGAACACCGCCGCATCGGCGGCCGCTTCGAGGTCGGCGTCCTGGAAGACGATCTGGCCGTTCTTGCCGCCGAGCTCCATCGAGACTTTCTTCAGCGACTGCGCGGCGGATGCCATCGTCATCTTGCCGACGCGGGTGGAGCCGGTGAACGAGACCATTTCGACCAGCGGGTGGCTGACCATCGGCGCACCGACATCGGCGCCAAGTCCGGCCAGGATATTGACGACGCCGGCGGGCAGGCCGGCCTGCATCAGGATGTCGCCGAGCACGAAGGTCGAGGCCGAGGTCATTTCGCTCGGCTTGACCACCGCCGTGCAGCCGGCGGCGAGCGCGAAGGGCAGTTTCTGGCTGACGATCAGGAACGGGAAATTCCACGGGGTGATGATCGAGACGACGCCGATCGGTTCGCGCAGGACGACACCCAGCATGGCGTCGCCGAGATTGGCGTAGGTTTCACCATGCAGGGTGCGGGCAAGCGAGGCGGCATAGCGCCAGATGTCGACGGCGCCGCCGATCTCGCCGCGTGCCTGGGCGATCGGTTTGCCCGATTCCAGTGCGTCGAGCCGGGCGATGTCTTCCAGCCGGCCCTCGATCAGATCAGCTGCCTTGAGCAGGATCCCGGCACGTTCGGCCGCCTTCATGCGCGGCCATGGACCCGTTTCGAAAGCCCTGTGGGCGGCAAGCACAGCGGCTTCCACTTCGGCCTCACCGGCCTGCGCATAGTGCGAGACGGTGAAGCCGTGGCCGGGGCTGTTTCGAGCAATCGTGCGGCCGTCGCGGGCATCGACATGCTTGCCGTTGATCAGCAGCTTGTAGCCTTTCGGGGCTTCGGCCGCCTCGGCCGGCATGGCGATCTTCAGGGGTGCGTTCATATGTTTGCTCTAGGATCTCGAAAAGGCCGGCTTCTGCTTGGCCTTGAAGGCATCGACGCCGGCCTTCAGATCGCCGGTCAGGGCGATGAAGCCGCTGGCCAGCGCTTCGGTGGCGGCGGCACTTTCCTCGCCTTCGGCG
>NZ_RZPL01000670.1:0-3115 GCF_004022805.1 Mesorhizobium sp. M7A.F.Ca.CA.002.04.1.1
GTAATGAAGAGGTGAACCCGGCAATTTCCGTGACGGCTGATGTTCATGGCGGCGATGGCGGCGATGGCAATGGCAATGGCCCGTTTGCCGGCGGCGGCGGCGGCGGGGGCGGGGGCGCCGGCATGGTGCTTCTGAACAACGGCGCCATCACTGTTGAAAGCTCGGCCACCGTTGCTGGCGGAAACGGTGGCAATCCTGGCGCCAATTTCGGCGGTGGTGGTGGTGCGGGCATTGTTTTGAACGCCGGCGGCGACTTGACCAACCATGGCGATGTCCTCGGTGGCACGGGCGGGGCTTTAGCCACCGGCGGAACAGCCATTGTGATGGGAGATTCTGGCAGCATCGTCAACGACGGTCGCATTACCGGTGGCCGCGCCGGGGTTTCTGCATCCGCCGGTGCAGCGATCGACCTCAGAAATGGTGGGACGGTTTTTAACAGCGGAGTGATCATTGGCGGCGAGGGCAACGGTGGCCATGCCGGCGGCTCTAACGGCCCTGCTGGCGGAACCGGCAGTGGCGGCGCCCCCGGCTATATTCCCCTGACGCCCAGCAATGGAAACGGTGGTACCGGCATCGTTGGGGCCAATTTGGCGGTGCTTAACGTTGGGGAGATTACTGGGGGAGATTCTTTCTTTGGCCGGGCTAACGCCATCACCTTCACCGGCGGCGTCAACACGCTTTCCCTGCGAAACGGCTCGATTATCACCGGCAATGTCGTGGTGGAGAGTGGCGCGACCGGCTCATTGATGCTCGGGGACTATGACACGCTGCCTTCCACACCGGCCTTCAATGTCTCGAAGCTCGTGAATACGGCCACGGTAGGCGCGAGTGACGAGTTCGTCGGCTTCACGAGCTTTAACAAGGCCGGGACGAATACCGTTACCCTGACCGGCACGGGTGCGCAGGACTGGACCATCGATCAAGGCACCTTGGTCGGCGACACCAACAGCTTCGGCGGCAATCTCACCTTCTCAGGCGTGAACACCGGCGCCGTCGTCTTCGACCAGGCGAGCGACGGTACCTATGCCGGGACCATTACCGGCCCCGGCCATTTCGGCAAGGCCGGCGCCGGTACGCTGACGCTGTCAGGCGACGCTTCCGACCTCGCGGGCAACCTGGGCGTCATGGGGGGCACGCTCGACATCGACACTCAGCTCACCTCTTTTACCGGGATCATTGCTACTGACGGAACTGATCCGGACGAGGGGGCAACCGCAAGAGTTTCAGGGTCGGCCACCTGGACTGCCGACGTCCTTAGGGTCGGGGATTCCAATGGGGATTCCAAAGGGAAAGGGAGCTTGATCGTCGAGAATGGCGGTCAGGTTTTCAACGATTCGGGAGTTGTGGCGTATGGCGCGGGCAGCACTGGCTCCGCGGTGATTTCCGGAAATGATTCGGGTTGGACACTCGTTGATGCCATCGCAGTTGGTCTCTTTGGCAATGGATCGCTCAGCATTGAAAATGGCGGGCAGGTTTCCAGCGGCAACAACGCCATTGTTGGTTGGGATGCTCAAGCCACCGGAATTGTGAATATTACGGGCCCCGGGTCGGTTTGGACAGGCGACTCCATCATTGCCGTTGGCGTCTTGGGCAAGGGCACGCTGACTCTGTCGGAGGGCGGACAGGTTTCGCTTGCCGGGGGTCCTGCTATCGTTGGGTTGGCGGCCCAGCCAGGATCATTCGGAACGCTCAACATCGGTGCGGCAAGTGGGGAAGTGGCGAAGGCCGCCGGCACGGTTGATGCGGCATCGATAGCTTTTGGCGCTGGCACAGGCACGGTTGTGTTCAATCATCTGGGAAATCCCGATGGGTCCGATCTGATTTTCACCCCTTCCCTGACCGGCTTGGGGACCATCCTCCATGAAAGCGGCACGACCGTTTTGGCCGCGGACAGTTCCAGCTTCACCGGTGCCACCACTGTTGCAGGCGGCACGCTTCTTGTCGGGAACCATGCCAGTGCCGGCTTCCTCGGTGGCACGATCAATGTCGAGGACGGCGCCACGCTCGGTGGCTCGGGCACGGTGGGCACGACGACGGTTGCCGATGGCGGGCATATCGCGCCAGGCAATTCGGTGGGTACGCTGACGGTTGCCGGAAATCTGGGCCTCTCTTCAGGGTCGATTCTCGATTACGAATTCGGCAATCCAGGCGGTTCAACCGGCTCTCCGGGGATAAGCGACCGCATCGGGGTGAGTGGCAATCTGACGCTCGACGGTACGCTCAATCTTGCGCAGAGCGGCGACGTGGCCGATGGCACGGCGGGCCTCGGCTATTACCGGCTGATGACCTATGGCGGCAGCCTTACCGACAACGGCCTGGAGATCGGCACGAAGCCGCCGCTTTCCGATCCGGCCGCCTATGAGATCCAGGCGGGCGGCGGCAATGTCGACCTCTTCATCGGAGCGGCCGGCGACGACACGCTGCAGCACTGGCAAGGCGGCGACGGGACCTGGAACACCACGAACGAAAAATGGCTGAACCAGGGCGGCGATACTCTCGTCTCCTGGGCAGGAAACCATGCGGTGTTCAAGAACGAACCGGGCGGCTTCGACGGCGGCACGATCGCCGTCGAAGGAGCGCAAAGCTTCAAGGGCCTGCAATTCGTCGACAGCGGCTACCGCCTGGAAGGTTCCGGCACGCTCGCGATAGATGGTTCCGACAGCGCCGATGGCAATGCCGAGATCCGCGTGCTGGCCGGCACGGCAGCCACCATCGCGACGACGATTACCGGCGCGGGCGGGGTCAGCAAGACGCAAGGCGGCACGCTCGTCCTGGAAGGCAGCAACAGCTATCAGGGCGGCACGCGGCTTCTAGGCGGGATTATTTCCGTTTCTTCCGATGCCAATCTCGGCGCTGCAAGCGGTGCCCTGACATTCAACGGCGGCACGCTGCGGAACACGGCGGCGTTCGCGACGGCGCGCAACGTCACCCTGGATGCCGGCGGTGGGACGTTCCAGACCGATGCCGACCTGACGGCGAACGGCGTCATCTCCGGGACCGGCGCGCTCACCAAGACCGGGGCCGGCGGGCTGGTGCTTTCGAGCGCCAACAGCTACGCCGGTGGGACGACGGTTTCGGCAGGATTCATCACCGCGGCGACGACAGGCGCGCTGGG
>NZ_RZPL01000671.1:0-3102 GCF_004022805.1 Mesorhizobium sp. M7A.F.Ca.CA.002.04.1.1
CTTGTCATAGGCTTCGCGCTGGTTGGCATGGTGCCAGCGATGGAACTGCGGGCTGGCGATCAGCCACTTCAAGGGGCCGAACGGAATCCGCACGTTTGAATGCACAAGCAGCGTATGTCCAAGGTAGAGAGTCGAAAAGACGGCGATCGACGCTTCCGAGAAGCCGAGGAAAAAGATCGGCGTCAGCGATATTGCCTTTGTGACGATGGCGTCGACGGGATGATTGTGGAAGGCCCCGAGCCAGTCGAGTTCCTCAATGCCGTGGTGAACGGCATGGAACTTCCAAAGCGCCGGGATTTTGTGAAAGGCCCGATGTGTCCAGTAGACGCCGACATCGGTGATCACGATGATTTCGGCAACCTGCAGCCAGACGGGCTGGCCGCTGACGGCATGCGTTATCGCTTGCGGGACCAGGAGTGCAGCGGCACCGAGCGCGCCTGCCGCCATCATGACGATGGCCAGCTTTATGATGAAGCCGTTGAACAGCAGATAAATCAGATCGACAGCGAAGCCCTTGCGAAAGATCTTCTGCGGCCGCTCGGCAAACAGATGTTCGAACGGAATGAAGATCAGGGCGCAGATCAGAAGTGCCTTGATGCCAAAGATATCCATCGATTCGCCTCAGCGCGCAGTCCGCGCCTCTGAGAGGAACCACATCTCCCTTTCCAAAGGCTAAAGGCTCTACCTTTTGCGCAAGTGGCGGCGGCAAACGCGGATTGTGAATGGAACGCGGGTGGACGAGGAGACGCGAATGCGGGCTCGTCCTGCGGCGTGTGGCCCATCCCCCAACTAGAACCTGACCGCGAGATTGGCTTTCACGCTCTGGTCTGCGGCGCGACTGCCGAATTGTCCCCCATAGGTGAGGCCGAGCGTGGCATTGTGTGCGATGGCGATGTCGAACCCGACATCGAGTATCAGCCCGTCCTTGGCGATCGGCACGCCCGCGACGGTGAATGATGCGCCGCCGGCGAATGCGAAGCGCGACAGCGGTACGGTCTCGCCGAAGGCATGGCGCCAGCCGAGCGTGCCGCGAACCGTCGCCGCCATCTCGCCGACGGTGAACTCGCCTGAGGCATGTAGGCCGAGCGTGGTGAAGATCGCATCGGTGATTGCCGAAGCGCTTGTCAGCGTCGCCGCGCCGCCTGTCTCGGTGAAGCCGTCAGTCCGGAGGTTCACATAGGCGAGATTGGCGAAGGGCTCAAAGCCTAAATTTCCAGCATGGATACCATAGCCCAGTTCGCCGAACACCTGCGCCGTTCCGGCGCGATAATCTGCCTTGAGGCTGTCATTGAAACCGGGGAAAGTGACGGAGCGGCTCGTCGCGATGTCGTGCCAAGTATAGGATGTACCGGTGCGCAAGCCGAGCGTGCCGCCCCCAACATCCCAAGTGGTGCCGCCATAGAGGCCGAGATGATAGTTGTCGCTCGAGCCCGACGAGGCGCGGTCTTTCACATCGAGGTTGGTGCGGCTGTATCCCGCCATGATACCCAATCGCCAGGTGTCGAAAATGGCGGCGTCACCGCCGGCCAGGAAACCGCCAGTCGAGCGGTCAACGCGGGCAGCATTGCCGTCGCTGCCAGTATGGCCCCATGAACCAAAGCCCTGACTCCAGAGGGCGAAGCGATCGGTGTCCGACGCCACTGCAGCGGTCGTATTGGGATCGAGCGAGACATAGGCGCCCGCAGCACCGCCATAGGTCTGATCGGCGTAGGCCATGACCGGAGCGGCCGATGCACCGACGATACCGAAAGCGGCCCGGATGCGGTTCGTCGCCGCGTCGCGCAGAAGACGGCTATCTTCGATGAGGGAAGTCTGCGCCGAGGGATACACCTCGCCCGAGAGCTGGTCGAAGGCATCACGTGCCTGCACGTCGGTCGCGAGGTTGAGGATGACGTTGTACAGGGATCCGGATGTCGGCAGGCTCTCGAGCCCCCCAGCGGTTGCGATCTGATTGCGGGTCAAGGCTGCGTCGGTGAAGTTGCGGTATTTCAGGATGTCGAGATAGGCGTTGTTGGTGTCATAGGTATCGACAAGCCTGAGGAAGGCGGTGTTGAGAACTCCAGTCAAGGCAGCGAACTGCCCGGTCAGCCCGGCATCGGCGGTCAACACCGTATAGCGGGTGCCCGGCACCGCAATGCCGCCCGCGGCGTTCACGGTCAGCGTCGCGCCAGTGATCGTCGCGGTGCCGGAGGTGCTGAACCTGTCGGCCTGGCCGGCCGTGTTGATATCGATCGCCATGATGCTGCCAGTCGCGAAAGCGGCATTGCCGCCGGTTTGCCGGATCACATCGCCGGCGCCAGCGTCGGCCATTGTCAAGGTGCCTTGATTGGTGAACTGAAACAGATTGGTCCATTGCGTCGTCTCCGCGACGCCGGCGGAGTTTCCACCGACGGCGGTCCCGTCGTTGACCAGCCTGCTGGCGCCACCGCCGAAATCACTGGTTCCACCGGCGCCGTTCCAGTTCCCGTCGTTGGCGAACAGTGTCGCGCCGCCGGCAAACTGCGCTGTACCGACGATCGAACCGGCGTTTGTGAGCGCCATCGTCGCGGCATTGGTCTCGATCGCCGCATCGCTGGACAGTCCGGAAAGACTACGGATCGCGCCCGACGAGGCGACGTTGATGGCGCCCGTCCCACCAGTCAAAGTCAGGCCACGCGTCGCGCCCGTCACCGTGCCGGCGACTTGCACATCCACTACGCCGTTGCCCGTCGCGACGATGCCCTCGGCCGACGTTCCGGTCACCGCGCCATTGGCGATCACCGTGATCGCGCCCGTGCCAAGATTGGTTGCCTGGATACCTGTCGTACCCGAGACATTGCCATTCGTCGTCACATTGATCGTGCCAGCGCCCACCGGATTGTCCTGGAGCGCGAAGATCGCCGTAGCCGCAGTTGCGTTCACAGCACCCGTTATCACCGCGACATTGCCGGCCGAGCTTTCAGCGTCGATACCTCGACCAGTCGTCGCGGTGATCGGACCAACCGCCTTCACGGTCACCGAACCTGTACCGACAGTCCCTGCGACAATCCCGCTGCTCGCGTCGATCGCGCCGTTCGCCGTGACATCGACGTTGCCGCTTCCCGAGGAAAGGCCAGCGAAGAT
>NZ_RZPL01000672.1:0-3102 GCF_004022805.1 Mesorhizobium sp. M7A.F.Ca.CA.002.04.1.1
CACCATGTTCACCCGCCGCTATCAGCCGGGCCAGATCATCCGCTCGCCGGTCGCGCATCATGACGGCAATTATTTCGCCGACGCCGACACGCTTGCCCGTCTCGAAGGCGAAGGCCAGGTGGTGTTCCGCTATGCCGAGGGCACCAACCCCAACGGCTCGATCAACGACATTGCCGGCATCGTCAACAGCCAAGGCAATGTGCTCGGGCTGATGCCGCATCCGGAAAACCTGATCGAAGCAGCTCATGGCGGTACCGACGGCCGCGGACTGTTCGAGAGCGCCCTCGGCATCGCTGCCTGACGATATCGAAGCGAACAGCTTGAAAACAGCCGGACATTCCTGTCTCTTTGGAGCAAGTCTGGTTCATTGGGGAGAGAGACGGTCATGAAACTCTATTCGCGGCCGTTGTCGCCCTACTCGTCGATCGTGCGGGCATTGGCCTACATCAAGGACGTGCCACTCAAGATCATCGCGCCGCCGCCCGGTTTTCCCATCCCGGAAGAGTTTCGCGCCATCTCGCCGATGAACCGGATTCCGGTGCTGATCACCGGCTCGGGCGAGACGATCGTCGAATCGGTGGTCATCGCCGAATATCTCGAGGAACGGTTTCCAGAACCGGCGCTGCTGCCCCCCGATTCCAAGGACCGTGCGCTGGTGCGCATGTTCGCCCGCATCACCGATCTCGATGTGCTGACCCCGTTGATGAAGCTTTTCGAGCTTCATTCCGTGCCGAAGCGCAACAATGCCGAGATCGACGCTCAGTTCGCCCGCCTGCATCATGGACTGGCGGCAATCGAGGCCCGTATGGCGCAAGGGCCCTTCGCACTCGGCGACGACATCAGCTTCGCCGATGCCTGGCTGACGCCGACGCGGTTCATCTTCAACAATTTCCGCGCCATGACAGGACGCCACGACCTGCTCGACGCCTATCCCAAATTCGACGCCTACCAGCAGATCGCCTCGCAACACCCGGCATTGTCGCGTGTGTGGGGCGAGATGACCGACGGCTTGAAAATCTTCCTGTCCGAGCTTGAGATGGGTGCCGCTTGATCAAGTCGAGGACGATCGCGCTGGTCGCCGCGACGGGCTTTGTGCTGGCATCCTGCCAGTCGACGCCAAAGAGCACGCCTGTTCCCTCGGGCAAAAGTGCAGCGCTGCTGGCCATGGAACAAGTGGCGATCGCCGCCCACAAATGCTGGATCGCCAGCAAGGACCCGGCCTTCAAACCGTATCAGATGGCCAATGAGCTGAATTCGTTCAGCGGCACGCCGCGTTTCCTGCTGGTTCCGGCCAAGCACTATGGCGGCAAACCTTTGCTGGTCGTGCAGGCGCAAGGCAATTCTAGCCGTGTCGACGTCTTCGGACCGCTGATGAACGATCCGCTCGGCGCCCGCATCGGCTCCGACATTTCCCGCTGGCAGGCCGGCAATCCGGCCTGCGCCGCGACGGCCTAGCCCATGGGCCGGTTCCTGCAGATTGTGGGGCTGGTCATCGGTCTGGCCGGGCTCATCCTGCAGTTCTGCATCAGCATTCCTGCATCGATGGAAGCAGGCCGCAGCCTGCTTGGCTCCGTCATTTTCGTCTTCAGCTTCTTCACCATCCTGACCAACATCGGCGCGGTGCTGGTGTACACGTCGCTGCTGTCACCCACCTTCTATGCCTGGCTGCCGGCCTTTGCAGGGGCGCGGATGCGCACCGGCGTTGCGGTTTCGATCGCACTGGTCTTCATCATCTACGCAACGGTTCTGGCACGACTCTGGCAGCCGCAGGGACTGTTCCTGCTCTGCGATGTTCTCCTGCACTACGTCACGCCGGTGCTGTTCGTGCTGTGGTGGCTGATATCGGGCGCCGACGGCCGGACACGCTGGAGCGACATTTCGTGGTGGGTGATCTATCCCATCGCTTATCTGGTCTATGCGCTGGTGCGGGCGCCGCTTGCCGGCGAGGTGCCCTACCCTTTCCTGAACATCGCCAAGAACGGCGCGACCAGCGTCGTCATCTCAGCTGCAGCCATCACCGGACTTTTCCTCGTGCTGTGCGTGGTCGCCGTCCTTGCGGACCATGCCGTTGCACGCACCAGGGCGTCGAGGGTCCGTTAGAACTGTGCGGACCTTCTGTCCGGATTTCCCGGGACCATCATCTTTCCCAAACCGGTTCCCACTTTTGGGATCACGGTCAGTCCCAGAACGGCCTGATGCCCTCGCGGTGGGCGTCGCAGCGCGTGACGCCGATATCCTTGAGCTGGTCGTCGGTCATCTCCAGCAGAGCCAACCGGCTGCGGCGGCGATCCAGCAGGTTGTCGATCCATCTTGCCAGCGACCTCAGCACGCGCACAAGGCGGCTGACAAAGCCGCGCTGAGCCGACGGGCGTGTCGATTGGGCCGATAATGCAGCGCTCGAATGACGTATTGTCACGATTGTATTCATTTTCTTTCTGCCAAAGTCCTAAATTGTACCCTTTTGGCACGCGATTGATATGTATTGACTCATCTATCGGTGCAATATAGAAAATTGTCACCATGACAAATTGGCTTCCAGATCTCACTGCCGGCTCCGGCCCGCTGTATCAGCGGCTGGCGGATTCCATCGAGACGGACATCGATCGGGGCGTGATCGATGCCGGCGCAAAGTTGCCGCCGCAGCGCGACCTCGCCTACGACATCGGCACCACCGTCGGCACGGTCGGCCGGGCCTATCAATTGCTGCGCGAGCGTGGGCTGGTGAGCGGCGAGGTCGGGCGTGGAACCTATGTGCTCGGCCAGCGCGCGAAGCCGGATTTTCCGGCTCCGGACGTCGGCGGCGAAGGCACGCGCTATATCGATGCGCCTAAAGGCAAGCTGCGTTTCGACAGCACCGCAGCACCTGATATCGGCCAGGGCGACATTGTCGCCGGTGTCCTGTCGCGCACGGCGCAAGACCATCCGCATGAGATTTCGAGCTACACCAGGGATTTCCCCGAACGATGGTACGAAGCCGGCGCCCGCTGGTTGGCGCGCAATTCCTTTCGCCCGGATGCCGACACCATCGTTCCCACGCTCGGCACCCATGCGGCGGTGATGGCGGCGATCGCGGCGCTCACCATGCCTGGCGACGATGTTGCC
>NZ_RZPL01000673.1:0-3099 GCF_004022805.1 Mesorhizobium sp. M7A.F.Ca.CA.002.04.1.1
ATGCCGTTCTCATGCAGCTTGAAGCTGATACGGTATTCCGGAACCTCTTCGCCGGTCTTGTTGGTGTCGTCGAAATAGGCGATGTCGACCGGCCAGTATTTGTCGGTGGCGAGCTTTGCCAGTGCCGAAGCTTCCGGGTCGGCCTTGTCGGCATCGGTTTTCTTGCCGACAACGACGGTGGTGGTCATCACCTTGTTGGCGTCTTCGGAACCGTCGAACAGGTTGGTTTCGTAAAAATTCTCGCCTTTTTCGGCCTTGCCGATCAATTCGACCAAATGCTGGGTCGGGAATTGGGTTGTCGCCAGCTCGACGCTGTTCTTTTCGGGCTTGTCGATATCGACCTTCAGGCCCTTGGCCTCTTTCGTGGCTATGCCCTTGACCTCCTTGTCGAGGTTCTGGTCGGAAAAGGATTTCGTCACGAACGAAAAGGTCTTGCCTTCGGCGTCCTCGAAAGTTGTCGTCTGCTGGTCCGTCAGCTTCGTGCCGTCAGCGGTGACGATCTGGGTGACGAAGCGGAATTTCACCGTATAGCCTTCGCAGGCCGAGCCGTTGAACTCATAGACCATGCGGCCGGATATGCCCGTGATGCCGGACTGATCGGAAGCCTTTTTCAGGGTAAGATCGTAGACGGCGCGGTGGGCTTGCAGCGCCGGCGCTGCGAAGACAGGGCCTATCGAGAATATCCCCGACAACAGGACGGCATGGAATGCGAGGCGCGTTGCGCGCATGAGGTACTCCGATCGTCGCGACTGATGGCAGGCCGCAGGGAAAGATGGTCCAGCTTAAAAAAAGTCGTGGCGGAAGCGAGGCAAAAATAGCAATTTCGGCCCGGCCGGCGCGGCGTCACCAAGCAATAGGGAAATACCATGAGTGAAACAATCGAAAAGCGGCTAAGCGATCTGGGTGTGACGCTTCCCGTCGCCGCCGCGCCCGCCGCCAACTACGTGCCCTATTGCAGGACCGGCCATTTGCTGTTCACTGCCGGGCAATTGCCGCTTAAGGACGGCAAGCTGCAGGCGAGCGGGCTGTTGGGCCGCGATCTCGATACCGCAGGCGGCAAGGATGCGGCAAAATACTGCGCGATCAACATCCTGGCGCAGGCCAAGGCAGCACTCGGCGACCTCGAGAAGATCAGCCGCCTGGTGAAGATCACCGTTTTCGTCGCCTCGACACCCGAGTTCGTCGAGCAGCATCTGGTTGCCAACGGCGCCTCCGATTTCCTGGTCGCCGCCCTTGGCGAGCGCGGCAAGCATGCACGCTCCGCCGTCGGCACGGCCTGCCTGCCGCTTAATGCCGCAGTGGAAATCGAAGCCATCTTCGAAGTCGCATGAGCCAGGGTACAGATATGACCGAGCTATCCTGGCTGACCGCCCGGCCCGTTGCCCACCGCGGCTTCCACGACATGAACAAGACGCGCTGGGAAAACACGCTGTCGGCCTTTGCCGCAGCCGCCGAACGCGGCTACGCCATCGAATGCGACGTGCACCTGTCGTCCGACCGCGTTCCCGTCATCATCCATGACGGCGATCTCAAGCGCCTGACCGGCCAGGATGGTTTCGTCTGGCAGCGTACCGCAGCTGAACTCGCGGCGCTCAGGGTCGGTGGCACGGCGGACCATGTGCCGACGCTGCAGGAAGCGCTCGACCTGGTCGATGGCCGCGTGCCACTGGTCGTCGAGCTGAAAGGCACGCCCGGCTATGACGAAGGCCTGGTGGCAAGCGTCGGCAAGATGCTCAAGCGCTACAAGGGCAAGGCGGCGATCATGTCGTTCGACCATTGGCTGGTCCGCGATTTTCCGAAGGACGCGCCGGGTATCCCAGGGGGTCTCACCGCCTACGGCAAGGACGTCGGGTTGATCGAGGCGCATTTCGCCATGCTGGCGCATGAGATCGCCTTCACCTCCTACGCCGCCGGCGACCTGCCAAACCCATTTGTCAGCTTCGTGCGTGAAAGGCTGAAAATGCCTGTTATCACCTGGACGGTGCATGACCAGCCGGCGGTCGACCTGACCTTCAGATATGCCGACCAGATGACTTTCGAAGGGTTCGAACCCGATCTGGTCAAAGTCGCCTGAGTGTCTGAAACGTGACTTGCACCAGGCCGGACGGAGCTTAAATAAGCCTCATGGATCAGGGCGATGAGGGTGACGGACAAACGGCCAATGCGGACTATTCGATCCGCGTCGCCGCCGGCATCGGCGCCTTCACCTATGATGAATGGAATGGCTTTGCGGGAACTGCGCGCGGCGATTTAGAAGCCAGCTACAATCCTTTGGTTTCATTCGCTTTTCTAGGCGCGCTCGAAGATTCTGGATGCGCCGTGCGGCGTACCGGCTGGCAGGGCCACCACCTCCGGCTCGAGGATGGGCAAGGCAGATTGCTGGGCGCGGTGCCCTGTTATCTCAAATCGCACAGCCAGGGCGAATATGTGTTCGACCATGGCTGGTCGGATGCGTTCGAACGCGCCGGTGGCCGCTACTATCCCAAACTGCAAAGTGCCGTGCCGTTCTCCCCGGTCACCGGCCCTCGCCTGCTGGTCACCAGGGGCGAGGACAGTGCCAAGGTGAAGGCCGGTCTCGCGGCGGGCCTGAAGGCGGTGACGCAAAAGCTCGGTGTCTCTTCCGCACATGTCACCTTCGCGCAAGAGAGCGATGTGGAGGTGCTGGAAGCAGCCGGTTTCCTGCACCGCACCGACCAGCAATTCCATTTCTTCAACGAAGGCTTTTCAACCTATGACGACTTCCTCGCCACCCTTGCCTCGCGCAAGCGAAAGGCGATGAAAAAGGAAAGGCGCGAAGCGCTTGCCCCAGGCATTTCAATCGACCGGCTGACCGGCAAGGACCTCACGGAGAAAGCCTGGGACGATTTCTTCGCCTTCTACATGGACACCGGCAGTCGCAAATGGGGCCGGCCCTATCTCAATCGTCAATTCTTCTCGATGATCGGCGAGCGCATGGCCGACGACATCCTGCTGGTGATGGCCAGGCGCAACGGGCGCTATATCGCCGGCGCGATCAATTTCATCGGTTCGGATGCACTTTATGGCCGCAACTGGGGCTGCATCGAGGACCATCCCTTCCTGCATTTCGAGGTCTGCTAT
>NZ_RZPL01000674.1:0-1796 GCF_004022805.1 Mesorhizobium sp. M7A.F.Ca.CA.002.04.1.1
GTGCCCAAGCCCTTCGGCCCGCGCGGGCTTTTGGCGCGCATCCGGGCCGTGCTCAGGCGCAATGGCGCCGCCGAGCCGAAGCGCGCCACCACCAAGCAGATCTACCGCTTCGCCGGCTGGACGATGGACTGTGCCCGGCGCCGGCTGATCGCACCCGACGATGTCAGGGTCGAGCTGACCATGGCCGAATTCAACCTGCTGCAGACCTTCGTCAAGAGTGCGCAGCGTGTGCTGACCCGCGACCAGCTCATCGAACTGTCCGGCGGCGACAGCGACTATTCCTTCGACCGCAGCATCGACATCCTGGTCAGCCGGTTGCGGCGCAAGATGGAGGACGACCCGAAGACGCCCAAGCTGATCCTGACCGTACGCAGCGGCGGCTACCAGTTCCTGCCCGAGACGACCTCCGAATGAGACGTTTCCTGCCGCAGACCTTGCCTGTCTGGGTGCTGCTGATCGTCATTGCCGGCCTGCTGATCAGCCAGGTCGCGACCCTCTACATCGTCTCGCGCGACCGCGCTGCCGCCAACGACGTCGTCGACCTCTACCGGCTCAACGACCGTGCCTTCTCGCTGGTGCAGCTCATGCATGACGCCAGTCCGGACGAGCGCAAGGCGACGGCGACCGGCCTGTTCAACTCCACCTACGCGCTCACCGTTTCGGACACGCCGGCGGTCACTTCGTCGATCGCCGGCGATGACGAACTGGCCGAACTCGAAGACATCCTCGTCGGCCGGCTGTCCAAATTCGGCATCACCGATGCACGCGTGCGCCGCGATCCGGCGACGCGCGAGGCCGACGACGCGGACGGCACGACGCCAGGACCCGACATCGGCCAGGTCGAGCGCGACCTTCTGGTGCTGGCCGCCGACTTCGCCCAGAGCGACAAGCTGACGGCATCGCTGCGCTTCGCCGACGGCCAATGGCTGAATTTCACCGAACCGATCACGCCCGTCGGCCCGATCCTGAGCTTCGACAGCCTGCCGCTCTATTCGCTGATCGCAGGGCTGGTGGTGATCATGTCGATCTGGTCGCTGCGCCGGCTGACGGCGCCCTACCGGATGATGGAAACCGCCGTGAACCGGATCGGCAAGGATCTGAAGAGCCCGCCGATCGCCGAGGGCGGCAGCCGCGAGGTGCGTGCCGCCGCCAAGGCGATCAACGCCATGCAGGCGAGGTTGCGCGAATATGTCGAGGACCGCGAACATCTGGCGGCGGCACTGGCGCATGATCTGCGCACGCCGATGACCAGAATGCGCCTGCGCCTGGAGCTGTTGCGCAAATCGGCGGTCCGCGAGGCGCTGGCGCACGACCTCGCCGATGTCGAGAGCATCGCCAGCTCGGTGATCGACTTCGCCACCTTCGAAGTGACCGAGGAAAAGAACGAACGCATCGACTTCTGGTCGCTCGTGGAATCGATCGCCGACGGCTATGACGACGTCTCGTTCGACGACGAGACCCGTTCGCGCGGGCTGATCTGCATGGCGCGGCCGGTCGCGCTCAAGCGCTGCGTCACCAATCTGGTGCAGAACGCGGTCACCTACGGCAAGAAGGCGCATCTTTCGCTGCGCCGGTCGGAGGACATGATCCTGCTCACCATCCGCGACGAAGGGCCTGGCATACCGCAGGCGCAGATCGACGCCGTGTTCGGCTCGTTCGTGCGCCTCGAACAATCGCGCAACCGCCAGACCGGCGGTCTTGGTCTCGGCCTGACCATTGCCCGCAACATCGCGCGCGCCGCAGGTGGCGAGATCCGCCTGTCCAACAATCCCGGCGGCGGCCTGCTGACGCAACTG
>NZ_RZPL01000674.1:1806-3091 GCF_004022805.1 Mesorhizobium sp. M7A.F.Ca.CA.002.04.1.1
GGCGGAAAAAAAACAAGGCGCGCCCGGTCGCCGCGCCTCGCCGCCGTTGGATTCCGGAGAAACTACCGCCGCAACACCGCGCTCAGCACGTCGCGAATGCCGATGGCGCCGACGAAGCGCGACTGGTCGTCAAACAGCGCTACCGGAGCGGTCTGCGAACGGTGCATGGCCAGCATGACGGTTTTCAGCGAGGTGCCGGGATTGGCCCAGAACACTTGCGCGGCTTCCTCGGATTGGCCTTCGACGTCGGCGCACGACACCCAGACCGCCGGCTTGCCGTCGCGTTCGGCCGCCGCCACCAGCCCGTGATCGTCGATCTTGAAGCGCGTCGTCTTGCGGCGGTCGAGCCAGACCCAGCCGTCCTTGCCGTGCTCCAGATCACGACGGTCGCGCATCACGTTCCAGGCGGTCAGCACCGACAGCGGGTTCACATTGGCGATGAAGTCTCGGACATAGTCGTTGGCGGGCCGCAGCACGATGTCTTCGGGCGCGCCGGTTTGCACGATGCGCCCACCCTCCATGATGGTGATGTGGGAGCCGATCTTCAGCGCCTCCTCGAGGTCGTGGCTGACGAAGATGATGGTCTTCTTCAATTCAGCCTGCAGCTGCAGCAATTCGTCCTGCAGCTTGGTGCGGATGAGCGGGTCGAGCGCCGAGAACGGCTCATCCATCAACAGGATCGGCGCCTCGGTGGCGAAGGCCCGCGCCAGGCCGACGCGCTGCTGCATGCCGCCCGAAAGCTCATGCGCATATTTCTTCGACCACTGGTCGAGATTGACCAGCTTGAGCTGGCGTTGGACGCGCTCCTTGCGCTCGGCTTCTGGGACGCCGGCCAGTTCGAGGCCGAGACCGACATTCTCCTCCACCGTGCGCCAGGGCAAAAGGCCGAACTGCTGGAACACCATCGCCACCTGTTTCTGGCGCAGGCGCCGCAAGGTCGCCTCGTCGCAGGTGACGACATCGACGGTCTTGTCGCCATCCTTGACCAGCACCTGGCCGCGCGACACCACGTTGAGCCGGTTGACCGCCCGCAGCAATGTCGACTTGCCCGAACCGGAGAGGCCCATCAGAACGGAGATCTCGCCCTCGTTCACGGTCAGGCTGGCGCCGGCGCAGCCCAGTACATTGCCGGTCTTTTCGAGGATCTCGGCGCGGCTGGCGCCGGCGTCGATCATCTTCAGCGATCCGGCCTGGTCGGCGCCGAAAACGATATCGACGTTCCTGAAATCGACGGCGACGGTCATTTCTTGCCTCCAACGGCGATGCGGGTCATCCGGTCGAGCAC
>NZ_RZPL01000675.1:0-3079 GCF_004022805.1 Mesorhizobium sp. M7A.F.Ca.CA.002.04.1.1
CGTCGACGGTGCGCTGGGTGCCGAACTGCTGGTCGCCTTCAAGCGCCTGATCGAGAACCCGATGGGCATGCTGGTTTAGGGAAGCGAGAGGGCGGTGCGGATAGTCTTCACCAGCCTCTTCGCTTTCATCATTTCCGGATTCGCCACCGGACTGGCTGCTCGGAAACGGGCGGTCACAACCCATGGATGGCGGGTGAAGCGTGGGTTGATCGACGCGCAGGTGGGTGCATGAAGACGGTTCTTTGTTACGGCGACTCGCTGACCTGGGGCTACAATGCCGAAGGTGGCCGCCATGCGCTGGAAGACCGCTGGCCAAGCGTGCTGCAGGCCGGCCTTGGCAGTGGCGTCGAAGTTATCGCCGAAGGCCTCAATGGCCGCACCACCGCCTTCGACGACCACCTGGCCGGTGCTGATCGCAACGGCGCCAGGCTGCTGCCAACGGTGCTGACGACGCATGCGCCGATCGACCTGATTGTCATCATGCTCGGCGCCAACGACATGAAGCCGTGGATCCACGGCAATCCCGTCGCGGCCAAGCAGGGTATCCAGCGGCTGATCGACATCGTGCGCGGTCACGACTATCCGTTCGACTGGCCGGCGCCGCAGATCCTCATCGTTTCGCCGCCTGTCGTCAGTCGCACCGAAAATGCCGAATTCAAGGAAATGTTTGCCGGCGGCGACGACGCCTCGAAGTTTTTGGCACCGCAATATGCCGCGCTCGCCGATGAGGCCGGCTGCGGCTTCTTCGACGCCGGCAGCGTGGCGCAAACCACACCTCTCGACGGTGTTCATCTTGACGCCGAAAACACGCGAAACATCGGCGAGGCGCTGACACCAGTCGTGCGCGTCATGCTGGAATTGTGAAGGAGAAAACCCGTGGCTGAGAACTATGACGTCATCATCATCGGCTCCGGTCCCGGCGGCTATGTCACCGCGGTGCGTTCCGCGCAGCTCGGCTTCAAGACGGCGATCGTCGAGCGCGAGCATCTCGGCGGCATTTGCCTTAACTGGGGCTGCATCCCGACCAAGGCGCTGCTGCGCTCGGCCGAGATCATGCACTATTCGGATCACCTGAAGGATTACGGGCTGAAGCTCGACGGCAAGGTCAGCGTGGACACATCGGCCGTCGTTGACCGCTCGCGCAAGGTGTCGCTGCGGCTCAATGGCGGCGTTGCCTTCCTGATGAAGAAGAACAAGGTCGACGTCATCTGGGGCGAGGCCAAGCTTTCGAAGGCGGGCGAGATCGTCGTGTCCAAGACGGCCAAGAAGCCGATGGAGCCACAGCCGCCGGTGCCGAAAGGCGTCAAGGGCGAGGGCACCTATACCGCCAAGCACATCATCCTGGCGACCGGCGCCCGGCCACGCGCGCTGCCCGGCATCGAGCCGGACGGAAAGCTGATCTGGACCTATTTCGAGGCCATGGTGCCGAAGGAGATGCCGAAGTCGTTGCTCGTCATGGGGTCGGGCGCCATCGGCATCGAATTCGCCTCCTTCTACCGCACAATGGGCGCCGAGGTGACGGTGGTCGAATTGCTGCCGGCGGTGATGCCGGTCGAGGACGCCGAAGTCTCGAAGTTCGCGCAAAAGCAGTTCGAGAAGCAAGGCATGAAGATTATCCTCGAAGCCAAGGTGACCAAGGTCGAGAAGGGCACGAACTCGGTCACGGCGCATGTCGAGATGAAGGACGGCAAGGTCGAGAAGATCACCGCCGACCGGATGATCTCGGCCGTCGGCGTGCAAGGCAACATCGAGGGCCTCGGGCTTGAGGCGCTCGGCGTGAAGACGGATCGCGGCTGCGTCGTCATCGATGGTTACGGCAAGACCAATGTGCCGGGCATCTATGCCATCGGCGATGTCGCCGGCCCGCCGATGCTCGCCCACAAGGCCGAACATGAGGGTGTCGTGTGCATCGAGAAGATCGCTGATTTTCCTGGCGTACATGCCACCGACAAGCTGAAGATTCCGGGCTGCACCTACTGCAATCCGCAGGTCGCCTCGGTTGGCCTGACCGAAGCCAAGGCCAAGGCAGAGGGCTGGGATATCCGGGTCGGGCGCTTCCAGTTCGCCGCCAATGGCAAGGCGATCGCGCTCGGTGAGGATCAGGGCTTCATCAAGACCATCTTCGACAAGAAGACCGGTCAATTGCTCGGCGCCCACATGGTCGGCGCCGAAGTGACCGAACTGATCCAGGGCTTCGTCGTGGCGATGAACCTGGAGACGACCGAGGAAGAGCTGATGCACACCATCTTCCCGCACCCGACGCTGTCGGAGATGATGAAGGAAAGCGTGCTCGACGCCTATGGCCGCGCGCTCAACGCGTGATAGATTGAAAGCGCTGCTACAGATGGAACCCGGCGGCAAGGTACATCGTTTGCGGATGCACTTTCATCCATCACACAAGGAGAAGGCATATGCACCTGAATGGCGTCGGCTGGATAGCAGCCATCATCATCGGCGGCCTGGCAGGCTGGTTCGCCGAAATGTTCATGAAGAGCAACACCGGCATCTTCATGAACATCGTTATGGGCATCGTCGGCGCGATCGTGCTGAACGCCATTCTGCAGGCTCTCAATTTTGGCCCGTTCGGCGTCGGCTGGATTGCCTATCTGATCACCGGCTTTATCGGCGCCTGCCTACTGATCTGGGCAGGACGCCTGGTGCGCCGCTGACATCACTGAAGAGCTGCCATGCGAAAAAGGCTGTTGCGGCATGCGCCGCAGCGGCCTTTTTCTTTGCGCCGAAAAGTCCTAGATGACGTTATCACAACGAACGCCTGACTGGCGCTCGCCAATGAACCAGGTTTCCCGATGGTCACTGTCCTCGATACGATCGCCAACGCACCGCGCCTGCGGCATCCCGAAAAGGCGCACAAGCCTGATCAGGATGTCCTGCGCAAGCCCGACTGGATACGCGTCAAGGCGCCGATGTCGAAGGGCTATGCCGAAACGCGCGAAATCGTGAAGTCGCACAAGCTGGTGACGGTCTGCGAAGAGGCCGGCTGCCCCAACATCGGCGAGTGCTGGGAAAAGAAGCACGCCACCTTCATGATCATGGGCGAGATCTGCACCCGCGCCTGCGC
>NZ_RZPL01000676.1:0-3079 GCF_004022805.1 Mesorhizobium sp. M7A.F.Ca.CA.002.04.1.1
CACCGCAGCCAAGGCGAAAGCGGCCAGCGGCCCAAAGACGGCCAGGATCACGCCCCCCAAGGCTGGACCAACGCTGCGCACAATGTTGTATCCGACGGACATAAGCGTCACTGCGGCCGGAATGTCGCGTTTGTGAAGGATATCGCCGACCGAAGCGTGCCAAGCCGGATCATTCAAGGCAAAGCCGCAGCCGGCCAGGAAACCTAACCCGAGAATCAGCCAAGGACTGACAAATCCCAGACCCACAGAAATCATCAGCGT
This sequence comes from Mesorhizobium sp. M7A.F.Ca.CA.002.04.1.1, assembly GCF_004022805.1. Classification (NCBI taxonomy): domain Bacteria; kingdom Pseudomonadati; phylum Pseudomonadota; class Alphaproteobacteria; order Hyphomicrobiales; family Phyllobacteriaceae; genus Mesorhizobium; species Mesorhizobium sp. M7A.F.Ca.CA.002.04.1.1. The sequence continues at coordinate 262 of NZ_RZPL01000676.1, forward strand.
CGTCGACGCCGATGCTATCAGGCAGTGTCCCGCAAACATCACCCACCGGCGGCTGAAGTTGTCGGCAATGGCTCCGGCGAAAACTGAGAGGAAGAACACCGGCAATGTGGATGCGGCCTGGACGAGTGCCACCATGAGGTCGGACGCTGAAATCGTTGCCATAAGCCAACTGATGGCGACCGTTTGCACTAGCCAACCGAGGCTGGAAATCTGGGTGGCCGCCCAAATTGAGCGAAACACCTTGTTTCGAAATGGGGCGAGCGTCTTTGAAACGGGCGGTTGGGGATTTTCGCTCTGCATGAGGTATTGCTGGCCTTCGATGAGCGCTGCGATTTGAGCAAGCGGGTCGATACTTAGACATCGCGGAGCACCGCACGGACCCCAGCTCTATGGAGCTTGCCGGCGACTATTTGCGTATTGAGCCATTCTCATAGTCTCATTCATGAGCAGTCCTGTGCGCAAGCATTGCTTTGCTAAATTCCCACCACAAGCGCGCCGCCGCTGAGACCCGCACCCGCTGCCGCCAAGAGGACTTTCTCGCCAGGCCGAAACGGCTGCGCCCGATGGGCCAGCGACAATGAGAGCGGGATCGTCGCGGCGGAAGAGTTGCCATATTCGGCGATCGTCTTGACGATCGAGTGATCAGCGATGCCGAGGTTCCTGCCGACCGCGTCGAAAATGCGCGCATTGGCCTGATGCGGCACGAAACGATCGAGGTCTTGCGGCCTCAGTCGGGCAGCAGTGAGCGCATCTCTCGAGCAGGCGGTCATCATCTCCACGGCCTTGCTGAATACTTCACGGCCGTCAGTGATCGTCATCCGTGTCTGCGCGAGGTCGAGGTCGGCATGGAACGGAGTGTTGCTTCCCCCGGCGGGAATCTGGATTAGCCCGTAGCGCGAGCCGTCGGAATCCACCGAAGCGCCGAGAATGCCTCGATCCGGGTCATCGCAAGGACTGATCACCATGGCGCCGGCGGCATCGGCAAACAGCACGGCGCTGGCGCGCTCGGCCAAATTGATGCGGTGGCTGAGGATGTTGGCGGCGATGACAAGGCTCGCTTTGCCGTGCAGGCGGGTGAACCCGTCGGCGAACATCAGCGCATAGATGAAGCCGGCGCAGGCGCCGGTCAGGTCGATCGCTCCGGCGCGGCCTAGCCCCAGCCGATGTGCGACCAGCGGCGCGCTTGGCGGCAGAAGGTGATCGGGCGTCGACGTGGCGAGCAAGAGTAGACCGACGTCGCCGCGGTCGATACCGGCATTGGTCAGCGCCATGTCGCCGGCAGAGGCGGCAAGGCCCGACAGCGTGTCTTCGTCTGTTGCCCAGAAGCGCGAGCGAATTCCGGTGCGCCGCTCGATCCAGCCGGGCTCAAGCCCGAGCCGGTCTTCGATTTCCGGGTTCTCGACCTTGCGCGTCGGCGCATGATGGCCGAAGCCGAGAACGCGCGACGATAGGTTCATGGCCGCGAGCCGAAGCGTTCGCCGGCCTCCTCTATCGCGTCATAGAGCCCGTCCAATTCGTCGCTGGTGATGCAATAGGGCGGCAGAAGATAGAGGACATTGCCGAGCGGGCGCACCAACAGGCCGCGCTCAAGGAAAAAAGCGCGCAGTTTTGGCCCGATCTCGGCCAGATAACCGGCTGAGCCGGTGCGTAGGTCGAGTGCCGCGATGGTGCCGGTTGTCCGGCAGTCGGTGAAATATGGATTGTCCCGGAAGCGTTGCAGCCCCGCGGCCTGCCTCGCGCTCAAGACCGCGATCCGCTCGGCCACCGGCTCGTCACGCCAGATCTCGACATTGGCAAGTGCTGCCGCGCAGGCGATCGGATTGGCGGTGTAGGAGCTCGAATGGAAAAACGTCTTCTTGCGATCCTCCGAAAAGTGAGCGTGGAAGATGGCATCGGTGGCGATCGTGGCGGCCAGCGGGATGGTACCACCGGTCAGACCTTTCGAGGTGCACAAGATGTCGGGCGAGACGGACGCCTGTTCGCAGGCAAACATGGTTCCGGTGCGCCCCCAGCCGGTCATCACTTCATCGGCGATCACGAGCGTGCCGGAGGCTTCGGCGATCCTCTTCAATTCGGCAAGAACCCAGGCCGGATACATCAGCATGCCGCCGGCGCCAAGCACCAGCGGCTCGACGATCAGCGCGGCTGCGCGCCGGTCGCGGCTAACGGCCTCGAACCGATCCAGCGTTTCCTGCTCGCGCCCGGCGGCCGGGAAGGGGATGGTGTCGACCTCGAACAGCAAAGGCTCATAGGCGGCGTTGAAGACGCCACGGGCGCCGACGCTCATCGTGCCGATGGTGTCGCCATGATAGCTGTGCTCCATGACGGCGATGCGCGAACGCGACGCGCCGATGTTACGGAAATAGCCGAGCGCCATCTTCAGCGCGACTTCGACTGAGGTCGAGCCACTGTCGGAATAGAACACCCGGTGGAGGCCGGCGGGTGCGATGCCTACAAGCGCCTCGGCCAGCCGTTCGGCCGGCTCGTGGGTGAAGCCCGCGAAGATGATCTGGTCGAGGCTCGAGGCGGTCGTCTCGATGGCCTTCATGATGCGGGGGTGGCGATGGCCATGGGTGACGACCCACCAGGAAGAAATCGCATCGAGGATGCGGAAGCCGTCGGCCTTGTGGAGATAGGCGCCTTCAGTCAGCACGATTTCAGGGAGCGAGGGCTCTAGCGCGTGCTGCGTGAACGGATGCCAGACTCGAGACTCCGCCATCAGTCGCCTCCGGCAATCATGGCCAGGTCGAAGCCGGAAATCATTGCATCTCTCAACGTTTCACCCGTCAGCGGACCGAGGTGCGGCAGCCTGCCCAGC
>NZ_RZPL01000677.1:0-3071 GCF_004022805.1 Mesorhizobium sp. M7A.F.Ca.CA.002.04.1.1
TCGTTGCTCTGGCGCCGTGGCTGCTGGCCGGCATCTGCGCCGCGTTCCTGCTCTGGCGACCGCTACGCCTGCTCGATCTCAGCGACGACGGCGCGGCATCGCTCGGCACCCGCCCGGCCGTCATCCGCCTTGCCGGCATGGCTGTCGCCGTCTCGCTTGGCGCGCTGGTCGTCGCCGAGGTCGGCGTCATCGGGTTCGTAGCGCTCGCTGCCCCGGCGCTGGCGCGGCTGGCCGGAGCGCGCACGCTTGGCCGCCGCCTGGTCTGGTCGCCGCTGGTCGGCGGCGCCCTGCTCTGGCTCACCGACCGCCTGGTGCAGCATCTGCCGTTCGCCGGCGAAATCCCCGCCGGCACCGCGACCGCTTTGCTCGGCGCGCCGCTGCTGCTGTTCCTGTTGCCGCGAATGCGAACCACCCCCGAAAGGCAGGCCGATATGATGTCGTCCGTACGCCTGCCGACAAACGGCCTGCCGTTGATCGCCGGCCTGCTGGCGCTCATCCTCGCGGTTGTCGTCGCAATGGGCTTTGGCCGTGGCGCAGGCGGTTGGCACTGGATCGCATCCGAGGATTTGACCGAGCTGCTTGCCCTGCGCGCGCCTCGCGTCGTCGTAGCCCTGTCGGCGGGCGTCCTGCTCGCGGTCGCCGGCACGCTGATGCAGCGCATGACCGGCAACCCGATGGCAGCACCCGAAGTGCTCGGCATTTCCGGCGGCGCCTCTTTCGGCGTGCTGGCGCTGCTGTTGCTCAGCGACGGCTTCGACCGCGCGGCAATGCTCGGCGCCGCACTCGCGGGCGCCTTGCTGGCGCTGACGATCGTCGTGCTGGTCGGGCGGCGCAATGCACTGTCGCCGTCGCGGCTGCTGCTTGCCGGCGTCGCCGTGGCGACGGTCGCGTCGGCCTTCGCCGCGCTGCTTCTGGCCAGCGGCGATCCGCGCACGGGCTTCCTGCTCGCCTGGCTATCGGGATCGACCTATCGCGCAACGCCCAATGATGCCTTCACTGCCGCTGCGGTCGCGGTCGCCGTCCTCGCGCTGGCGCCGCTGACGGCGCGCTGGCTCGATATAGTGCCGCTCGGCGAAACTGCCGCGCGTGGCCTTGGCCTGCGGCTTGGACGGGTTCGCGCCATTCTGCTGGCACTTACCGCGCTGGCCACCGCAACCGCGACATTGGTCATCGGCCCGCTGAGCTTCGTCGGCCTGATGGCGCCGCATCTCGCGCGCATGCTCGGCTTCCGCCGTGCCGTGCCGCAGCTTCTGGCCTCGGCCATGACAGGCGGGCTGATCCTCGTTGCCGCCGACTGGGCCGGCCGGACGCTGATCTTTCCCTGGCAGGTGCCGGCCGGGCTCATCGCCGCCTTCGTCGGCGGCCCCTATTTCATGGCGCTGATGTGGAAAGGCAGGCAATGAAGTCGGCCCTGGCATATTGCCGGCCCTGCCCTGCCGATTGTAAGCAGCGCCCATCGATGGCGGCCGGTGCCCTCGCCGCGTCCATCAAGACAGCTTGCGGTTCACCTCGATGATCAGACGTTTCCTGTCCTATTACGCGCCCTGGAAGGGGCTGTTCGCGCTCGACTTCTCCTGCGCGGTGCTGGCCGGCCTGCTCGAACTTGGCTTTCCCATGGCGGTCCGCACCTTCGTCGACCAGCTCCTGCCACGGCAGGACTGGACGCTGATCATCATCGCCTCGGCCGGGCTGCTGGTAATCTATCTGCTCAACACGGTGCTGATGGCGGTCGTCACCTATTGGGGCCACATGCTTGGCATCAACATCGAGACCGAGATGCGGCGCAAGAGCTTCGATCATCTGCAGAAACTGTCGTTCCGCTTCTACGACAACCACAAGACCGGCCATCTCGTCGGTCGCGTCACCAAGGATCTCGAGGAGATCGGCGAGATCGCGCATCATGGCCCCGAGGACCTGTTCATCGCCATCATGACGTTCGCCGGCGCCTTCGTGCTGATGTTCACGGTCAACATGCATCTGGCGCTGATCACGGCGGTGATCGTGCCTCTGATCGCCTGGGTGACGATGCGCTACGGCGACCGCATGGAGCGCAACTGGCAGGCGCTCTACCGGCGTGTCGGCGATTTCAACGTCCGCATCGAGGAGAATGTCGGCGGCATGCGCGTCGTCCAGGCCTTCGCCAACGAGGAGCATGAGCGCACGCTGTTCGCACATGACAACCAGCGCTACCGCCAGACCAAGCTCGACGCCTACCGCATCATGTCGGCCAGCAATTCGCTGAACTACATGGGCATAAGGCTGATCCAGCTCGTGGTCATGATTGCCGGCAGCTACCTCGTCATTACGGGAGGCCTGAGCAATGGCGGCTTCGTCGGCTTCCTGCTTTTGGTCGGCGTCTTCGTGCGGCCGATCGAGAAGATCAATTCGGTGATCGAGACCTATCCAAAAGGCATTGCCGGCTTCCGCCGCTACACAGAGTTGCTCGACACCGAACCCGACATCGCCGACCGGCCCAGTGCCGTTACCGCCAGCGGCCTCAAGGGCTCCATCGAATATCGCGGTGTGAGCTTCGGCTATGGCGACGGCAAGCCGGTGCTCAGGGATATCGATCTCACCATCCGCGCCGGCGAAACCATCGCCTTCGTCGGGCCGTCAGGTGCCGGCAAGACCACCATATGCTCGCTGCTGCCGCGGTTCTACGAAGTCAGCGCCGGGCGGATCAGCATCGACGGCATCGATATCAGGGACATGACGCTCGCTTCGCTGCGCGGCCAGATCGGCATTGTCCAGCAGGATGTCTTCCTGTTCGGCGGCTCGATCCGCGAAAACATTGCCTATGGCCGTCTCGGCGCCTCCGACGACGCCATCGCCGATGCCGCGCGGCGGGCGCAGCTCGACGGCATGATATCAGGCCTGCCGGCCGGTTATGATACGATCATCGGCGAGCGCGGCGTAAAACTGTCCGGCGGCCAGAAGCAGCGGCTGGCGATTGCCCGTATGTTCTTGAAGAACCCGCCGATCCTGATCCTCGACGAGGCGACGTCGGCGCTCGACACCGAGACCGAGCGCGAAATCCAGAAGTCGCTGGCCGAACTTGCCGAGGGCCGAAC
>NZ_RZPL01000678.1:0-3069 GCF_004022805.1 Mesorhizobium sp. M7A.F.Ca.CA.002.04.1.1
ATCCAGAAAACGTTCATGACGCCCACGGCGAACATCACCAGCATCAAGGCCCAGCAGCAGCCCAGACACCACAGACCTTGCGCGGCACCGAGCCGAAAGATGTTAAGGGGCCTTGCGCTCCAGCTCGCGAAAAGGATCGAGAACGGGTTCCTGCATTTCTTCAGGCAAGCTTCCTTCAGGCCGCTGAACTGGTAGAGGCCGGCAATCAGCAGAGCGAGCGCACCGGCAATGCCGACGACCGGATCGAGAATCCCGGCTGACGAAGCGAATGCATGGACGGCCAAGGTCAGCGCCGCGAACACAATTGAAGCGGCGAGCCAGACGCTGAGATAGCCGGCGACCAGCAGCAGCGGGTGAACGACCGGTTCGCCCTTGATGCGTGCCGTGTCAGCGATCTCGCAATAGGTGCGTATCATCGGCGCCGCCGAAGGCAGCATCGTCGCGATCGCCATCAGGAACCACATCGAAACGAGCGCGCCGGCCCGCAAGCCGAGACCTGCGTCCAAAGGCACCGGTGAGAGGCACAGCACAAAGAACCGTTCCAGGAAATCGGGCAGCGGCAGTTGCGGCAGGCTGCGAAGGATCGTGTCGCCAGGGGCGCCGACGCCCGCAATCCCTGTTTCAGCCCCGCGGATTGCCATCGCCGCAAGAGACAGCCATGCAAGCAGGATGCAAGCGCCGACAACGACGTTTACCGTAACCCGGGGATTGCGCGCGATGCCGGCCATGGCGCGGCCGGCGCGGTCGAGATGGCTGAAGTCGTCCTGCTGGCCGGTCATGACATCCGAATGGGCCGAATCGCCGCGTTGATCAAGCGGCATGATCTGACCTATATGCTGATCGAACGGCAGGTCGGGTGGACCGCCTCGCATTGCAAGCCGGAAGCCGATCTTGGAGCATCAGCAAACTGCGCGGATACTGGTTGCCGGCACGGGGCCGGCAGGGCTGATCGCGGCACTGGGTTTTGCCGCCGAAGGTTTCCCGGTGACACTGGTCGGGCCGGAGGCCACCGCCCCCGATGGTCGCACGACGGCCCTGATGAACCCTGCCTTGAAAGTGCTCGACCGGCTCGGCGTGCTCGAAGCCGTCGTATCCAAGGCGGCGCCTTTGAAGGTGATGCGCATCGTCGATGCCACCAGCCGGCTGATCCGCAGCCCGGTCGTCACCTTCCGCGCCAGCGAGATCGACGAGGATGAATTCGGGCTGAATCTTCCCAACAGCGTCCTCACCCCGGCACTCGCCAGCGCCGTTGCCGCGCGCGCCGGCATCGACTGGCTGAGGTCGATGGTGGCGAACTGGCATCTCGATGCCGAGCATGTTCGTGCCGGCCTCGCCGACGGCAGCTCGGTTGACGCATCGCTGGCGGTCGCCGCTGACGGACGCTTGTCACCGGCGCGCCAGGCGGCCGGCATCTCGACCTCGGCCCGCTCCTATCCGCAGGCAGCTCTCGTCCTCAATTTCGGCCATAGCGGCGATCACGCCTTCACCTCGACGGAATTCCACACCGAGACCGGTCCGTTCACGCAGGTCCCGCTGCCCGGCAATCGCTCCAGCCTGGTCTGGGTGGTCAAGCCCGAGACCGCGACCGAGCTCGCCGCGCTGGACGATGCGACACTTTCTCAGCGGGTCGAACAGCAGATGCAGTCGATGCTGGGCCGGGTGGCTGTCGAGCCGGGCCGGCAGATCTACCCGCTATCGGCGGTGACGCCGCTTCGTTTCGCAAGGGATCGGGTGGCGCTGGTCGGCGAAGCCGCCCATGTGTTTCCGCCGATCGGTGCGCAAGGCCTCAACCTCGGCATCAGAGACGTCGACGATCTAATTGGAATCGCTTGTGAAAATCGATCCGATCCGGGCGCAGCCAAGGCGCTTGCAGCCTACGATTTCAAGCGCCGCCCCGACATTCTGGCGCGCAGCAGCGCGGTCAACCTGCTCAACATGTCGCTGCTTTCCGACATGCTGCCGGCGCAGATGGCCCGCGTTGCCGGGCTCGGCGTGCTCGGAGGCTTCGCGCCGCTTCGGGCTTTTTTCATGCGCGAGGGGCTTCGTCCCGGCAGCGGTTTTGCCGCGCTTGCCGGCGGGTTAGGGAAACAGGTCCGGCGCTAGGATATTGTGCCGGATCAGGTAGAGCAGCCCGGTAACGGTCACGACCGACAGGCAGGTTGTGATCAGCACACTGGCCGACGCTCGCTGTACCCAGACGCCATACTGCTGGGCGATGACGAAGACGTTCGTGGCGGTCGGCAATGCGGCCAGAAGCACCGCCGAGAAGACCCATGTCTCAGAGAAATTGCCGATCCAGCTCAGCACGACATAACAGAGCAACGGGTGCAGGATCAGCTTCAGCGCGGCGATCGGAACCATCTCATGCGGGACGCGATTGAGTGGCCTGAGCGCCAGCGTGACGCCCATGGCAAACAGCGCGCAAGGTGCGGCCGCACGGGAAAGATATTCTAGAAATCGCTCCACCGGCACGGGCGGTCGAAAGCCGATATAGGCGGCGCCGACACCCAGGGCGGTTGCGATGATGAACGGATGCAGCACGATCTTGCGCAGGACGCCCAGGGCAAGCCGGAGAGGAGTGGTCTTCTCGTCGCCAGACAGCGCCATCATCATGGGCGCGATGGCGAAATGCATGATGTTCTCGAAACAGAAGATCAAGGCGACCGGCACAGCCGCCTCCTCGCCGAAGGCCAGCAGCGCCAGCCCCGGCCCCATATAGCCGATATTGCCATAGGCGGCCGCGAGCGCCTTGATGGTCGATTGCGCTATCTCGCCGCGCGAGGTCAGGACCGACCCCATGAACATCAAGGAAAATATCATGAAGGTCGAGACGACCGAGCCGAAGATGAAGCGCCATTCCGTCAGGTCTTCGAACGGCGTCTTGGCAAGCAGTTGAAAGAAAAGTGCCGGCAGCGCGACATAGACGATGAACGTGTTCATCCAGCCGAGCGCGTCCAGCGGCTGCCTGGTGATGCGCGCCACCAGAAACCCGACAAAAATCAAGCCGAAGAACGGAAGAACAAGACCGATGACGTCAGACATTTTTATGCTGGTCCGAAACCCTGGCGC
>NZ_RZPL01000679.1:0-3065 GCF_004022805.1 Mesorhizobium sp. M7A.F.Ca.CA.002.04.1.1
GTGTTGGATTGGCGGGCTGCCGCCGAGGCTTGTCGGCCACCCGAACTGTGCGGTCGGTGCTGTCGTCCCCACGCCCCACAAACACGAAGCGAGCCGAGCCAAGATAGAAAACAACCGAATAGACGCAGATTCCCGCGAGGTGGACCAGCGGGTTTTCGACGATGCCTGCTGAACGGGCGGCGATTACGACGGCCAGATTGATGCTGTAGGCGACCAGAAAGACACCCCCATAGCGCAGCGCGGTCCCGGGCTTGAAGCCATCGGCTCTGCTGAAGGTCCATTGGCGGTTGAGGAAGAAGCCGAGGACAAGGCCGGCGGCATAGCCCGTGGCGTTGGCAAGGATGTCGCCCAGACCCAGCGCAAGCCCGGCCAGAATGACCGCGTATCCCAGCGCCGTGTTCAACAGACCGACGGCGCCAAATCGCAGCATCCTCGGGAAGTCAAACGGCAGGCTTGACCACATGCGCAAAATATTGGGCTCCGACAGGTACCTTGGTGAGGAAGCGCTCGAACGGCCTCAGTCTCGCAAGCATCCGAGGAAAGAAAATCCGGTAGACGATCCTCGTATTGGCAAGGCCCGCCTCGGCCATGCGCCCGCGCATCTCGCGCGAATTTATCAAAACCGCGTTTTCGTCGAAGGCACAGTTCCTCACCGCGTGCGTGGTCAGCGGGTTCCAAGGATTGTGTTCGAAGACGAAGAAGCTGCCGCCATAGGCCAGCACCCTGCCGATCTCGGCGAACAGTCCGATCTGCAGGTTCTCGGGGATATGGTGGAAGACGCAGGCCGCGAAGGCCAGGTCGAAGCTGCCGTCGGCAAAGGGAATTGTCTTGCCGTCGAAATGCGTGAAGGCGGCCTGGCCGGGAAAGCGCTTGCTGGCGATGTCGAGCGATTCCCGCGAAGGATCGAGCAAGGTGATCTCCGCGTCGGGAAACGCGTTGCGCATATGGCCGAGCGAATTGCCGACGCCGGCGCCGAAATCCAGTATTCGTCGCGGTTTGACACCGGCCCGCCGCAGCGTCGCGGCGACGTCGTCGATCTTGTACCTGGCGAAGAAATCCGGGTTTTCGCCGCTCAGCCTTATGCTTGCGGCATGCTGCTCCTGATATTCCCGCGCAAACTGGTCGAATTCCGCCTCAAGCACGTGCGGCCCTCTTTGCCATCTCCTGCAGGCGATGGACCGGCAATTCGCCGTCCTCCACCGCCTGGCTGCGCGAAACGATCTCGTTGACGAAGTAGAGCGGCCGCCGCTTTGTCTCCATGTACATGCGCCCGAGATACTCGCCGAAGATTCCAAGCACCATAAGCTGGACGCTGCCGAGGATCAGCACGATCGCGGCGAGGCTGGTCCAGCCGGGCAACACGTTTCCGACCGACCATTCGAGCAGCGTGTAGCCGAGCACGACCAGCCCCAGAAGCCCGAACATCATTCCGAGCAGCGAGGCGAACCGCAAGGGCACGATGGAGAAGCTGGTCATGGCGTCGACCGCCAGAAGAAGCATTTTCTTCAGCGGATAGTGGGTGGTGCCGGCAAAGCGGCGGTGCCGCTCATAGGGGAAAGCCACCTGTCTCAGCCCGATCCAGCTCACCATGCCGCGAATGAACCTGTAACGTTCTGGCATCGCGTTCAGATGGTCGAGCGCGCGACGGTTCATCAGTCGGAAATCACCGGTATTCGGGGCTATGTCGACGTCGACCATCCGGCGCAGCAAGCGATAGAACATGGATGCGGAGGCGAGCTTGAACCAGCTTTCGCCATCGCGCGTCAGCCTCTGGCCGTAAACCACATCGAAGCCTTCGTTCATCTTCGTCATCATCGCGCCGAGCAGTTCAGGCGGATCCTGCAGGTCGGCATCGAGAATGAGAATGCGCTGGCCGCGACAGAATTCGAGCCCGGCGCTCAACGCGATCTGGTGGCCGTAATTGCGGGCAAGGTCGATGGCGACGATATGGTCGTCCTTTTCGGCCAGCTGCAGAATGGCCTCGCGCGTACCGTCGGTCGCGCCATCGACGACAAGGACGATCTCGTAGGAAGGGCCTTGCCCAAGGCATGCGGCCGTTACCCGCCGATGCAGTTCGGCCACGCCATCCAGCTCGTTGTAGCATGGGATGACCACCGACAGCATGACGCCGCGTCGCGCGGTGTTTCTCTCCGTCTCCACCAAAGCCTTGCTCCCGCTATCCGATTGGGAATAGCGGCAATTGGTTAGAAAACAGATAAGCCAGCGGGATCGGCCGCAACCGTGGGCCGGCCATCATTTCTGCCGCACGCGGCCACCGCCCGAACCGGCAACTCCATGCGGATGCGGGCGCCTTGCCAGGAGCCGGCCAATATCCGGATGGAGCCATCGTGCAGCAGTGCGATCTGCCGGGCAAGGTTCAATCCCAGGCCCGCGCCGCGCGATTGCGGCCGCAGTCGGTAGAAGGGCTCGAAAACGTTCTCGTGCTCATCGGCTGGAATGCCTGGGCCTTCGTCGCGGATTTCGACGCCGCCGTTTTCATCGATCGCTATGGTGATCGTGCCGGAACCGCCGCCATGATCGATGGCATTGCGCACGAGATTTGCCAGCGCCCGCTCGATCTGCAGCACGTTGATCTCGACATGGACCTTGTTGGCTGGCGGCTCGAAGGCAAGATCGTAGCCTGCTTCGATGGCGAGCGGGGCGAAGTCGGCGGCGACCCGGCCGACAAGATCGCAGAGGTCTATGATCTGGCGCTGGTCCGCCGGGCGGTCGAGCAGCTGGTGGTCGAGCAGCTGTTGCGCAAGATGCGACAGGCGCTCGATGTCATGCAGCAGGCGCGCGCTTTGCGGTTCCTGCTTCAGCAATTCGGCGCGCGTGCGCAGGATGGCGATCGGCGTGCGCAGTTCGTGCGCCGCGTCGGTGAGGAAGCGGTTGTGCCGGTCATAGCCCTGGGCGAGGCGCGCCAGCGTCTGGTTGAAGGCATGCACCAGCGGCGCGATCTCCTGCGGCACATTCTTGACCGGCAGCTGCATCGCACGGGTGCCGATGTCGATGCGCGCGGCCTGCTGGACGGTGTCGACGAGGCCGGCAAACGACCGGCGCAC
>NZ_RZPL01000067.1:0-13030 GCF_004022805.1 Mesorhizobium sp. M7A.F.Ca.CA.002.04.1.1
CTCTTGTCCCACGACACATCGGCTTTCATGCCCTGGCGCTGCAGTGATTCCCAGACCGTCGGACTGGCATGGGCGTCGACGAGGCGGCGGATAGCGTGCAGCAAGGCGCCGCCATTGTTGGGCGCGAACTGGAAGCCGGTGGCGACGCCGGCAGAGACGGCAGCCTCATTGGCGTCGATGACCGTGTCGGCGAGGCCGCCGGTGCGCGCGACCACCGGCACGCAGCCATAGCGCAGGCCGTAAAGCTGCGTCAGCCCGCACGGTTCGAAGCGCGAGGGGATGACGATGGCGTCGCAGCCGCCCTGCATGATGTGCGACAGCCCCTCGTCGTAGCCGACGACGACGCCGATGCGGCCGCGATGCCTGGCGGCGGCGGCAAGCAGCGCGCCTTCGAGACCGGCATCGCCCGATCCCAGGATGGCGAGCCGCGCACCCGTCGCGACAATGCCGTCGACCACCAGCGCCAATATGTCCATGCCCTTTTGCCAGGTCAGGCGGCTGACCACGCAGACGATCGGGCTGTCATCGCGCTCAAGGCTGAAGCGATCCTCCACGGCAGCCCTGTTGGGTGCGCGCGCCTTCAGCGTGCTGCCCGTGTAGTTGGACACCAGATGCTTGTCGGTTTCCGGATCCCAGATGCCGGTGTCGATGCCGTTGACGATGCCATGGAGATCGCTGGAGCGCATGTTGATGAGGCCGTCGAGGCCCATGCCGAATTCGGGCGAGCGGATTTCCTGCGCGTAGGTCGGACTGACCGTGGTGATCGCCCAGGCGGCCTGCAGGCCCGCCTTGAGGAAGCCGACACCACCATAATATTCGACGCCGTCGAGCGCCATCGCCGCCGCCGGCAAGCCAAGCTCGCCGAAAATGCCGGCGCCGAACTGGCCCTGGAAGGCGAGGTTGTGGACGGTCATCATCGAAGGCACGCCGACCGCCTTGCCATAGCGCATATAGGCCAGCGTCATCGCCGACTGCCAGTCATGGGCGTGCACGATGTCGGGCTGGTAGCCCGAGATGGCGCCGCCGGCGATGTCGCCGCCGACCTGGCTCAACGCCGCGAAACGCCGCCAATTGTCTGGCCAGTCGACGCCGGTCGCATTGCCATAGGGGCCGCCGGGACGGTCGAACAGATGCGGCGCATCGAGCACGAACAGTTCGAGCCCGGCGAGTTGGACGGAATGGACAGAGGCCTTGCCGCCCTGCAGCAAGGGGTATTGCAGAACCGCCCGCTTTTTCTTGAAGGCAGCCATGACGGTCGGAAAGCCGGGCATGAGCGTGCGCACGGTCACGCCCTTGGCCGCCAAGGCAATGGGCAGCGCGCCGGTCACGTCGGCAAGCCCACCGGTCTTGATGAGCGGGAAAATTTCCGGCGTGACCGACAGAACCTGCATGCGTCAGAGCCCCAGCTTGTCGATCATGTCCTGGGTGACCAGGCAGATGCCCTTTTCGGAAACGCGGAAGCGCTTGGCGTCGAGAATAGGATCTTCGCCGACCACCAGCCCTTCCGGTATCCTAACACCATGGTCGATGACCACGCGCTTCAACTTTGCGTTCCGGCCGACATGAACGTCGGGCAGCATGACGACTTCTTCGAGCGTCGAATAGGAATTGATGCGCGCGCCGGTGAAGATCAGGCTTTTTTTCAGCGAAGCCCCCGAGACGATGCAATCGCCCGAAACCAGCGAAGACACAGCCGAACCGCGGCGGCCATCCTCGTCATGCACGAACTTTGCCGGCGGCTTCAATTCGGCATAGGTCCAGATCGGCCAGTCGCGGTCGTAGAGGTCGAGTTCCGGCGTGATATCGGTCAGGTCGATATTGGCTTCCCAATAGGCGTCGACCGTTCCGACGTCGCGCCAGTAGGCCTCGTTCTCGGCGGTCGAACGGACGCAGGACTTGGCGAAGCGGTGCGCGATCGCCTTACCGTGCTGGACGATATAGGGGATGATGTCCTTGCCGAAGTCGCGGCTCGAGCCCGGCTCGGCCGCATCGCGGCGCAACTGCTCCATCAGAAACTTGGTCTTGAAGACGTAAATGCCCATCGAGGCCAAGGCAAACTCCGGCTTATCGGGAATGCCGGGCGGATCGGCGGGCTTTTCGACGAAGGCGATGATGTTGTCCTTGCCATCGACATGCATGACGCCGAAGCCGGTGGCTTCCATGCGCGGCACTTCGAGGCAGCCAACGGTGACGTCGGCATTGGCGTCGACGTGCTGGCGAAGCATCATCTCGTAGTCCATCTTGTAGATGTGGTCGCCAGCCAGGATGACCATGTATTCGGGTCCGTAGGCCTCGATGATGTCGATGTTCTGATAGACGGCGTCAGCCGTGCCCTCATACCACTGCGTTTCCGAGACGCGCTGGCTGGCCGGCAGGATGTCGAAGCTTTCGTTTCGCTCTGGGCGCAGGAAGTTCCAGCCGCGCTGCAAATGACGGATCAGCGAATGTGCCTTGTACTGGGTGGCAACGCCGAGGCGTCGAATGCCGGAGTTAAGCGCGTTGGAGAGCGCGAAGTCGATGATGCGCGTCTTGCCGCCGAAATAGACGGCCGGCTTGGCACGCCGGTCGGTCAGTTCCTTGAGGCGGCTGCCACGGCCGCCGGCCAATACATAGGCCATGGCATCGCGCGCCAGCGGCTGGGTCCGTTTCAAGTCTGCCATTTCTACCCTCCCAAGTTACTCGATCTCGACATGTTACTCAGTGTCGATGGGTTCAGTCGGCGACGAGCTCGAGCATGATCGTGGACAGCGGCGGCAAGAGCATCGTCGCGGCGATGCTTCCTTCCTCCGCCCGTGCCTCGACCATGCCGCCATTGCCCTTGCCGGAACCGCCATATTCAGAAGCGTCGGTGTTGATGATCTCGCGCCATTTGCCTGATGTCGGCAACGGCACGCGATAATTATCGCGCGGCACCGGCGTGAAATTGGAAATGACGGCCACCGGGCTGCCGCCCGGCGCGCTGCGCAGCCAGGCAAAAACCGAATTCTGGCTGTCGTCGACGATCAGCCAGGAAAACCCTTCCGGTTCGCAGTCGCGGCCATGCAGCGCCGGGCGCGAACGGTAGAGATAGTTGAGATCGCGCACCGTCTGCCAAACGCCGCGATGCGGCCGGAATTCAAGCAGGTTCCAGTCGAGCGCGCGCGCCTCGCTCCATTCGCGGCGCTGCGCGAACTCCTGCCCCATGAAAAGCAGCTTCTTGCCGGGATAGCCCCACATGAAAGCGTAGTAGGCGCGTAGCGTCGCAAACTTCTGCCAGTCGTCGCCGGCCATCTTGCCAAGCAACGTGCCTTTGCCGTGCACAACCTCGTCATGCGAGAGCGGCAGCACGAAATTCTCCGAGAAGGCGTAGGTCAGGCCGAAGGTGAGGTCGTTGTGGTGGTGCTTTCGGAAGATCGGCTCCTTGGAGAAATACTCCAGCGTGTCGTGCATGAAGCCCATATTCCACTTGAAGCCGAAGCCGAGGCCGCCTTCATGCACCGGTGCCGAGACCTTCGGCCATGAGGTCGATTCCTCGGCTATGGTCATGACGCCCGGATGATGGCCGTAGACCTCCTTGTTCATCTTCTGCAGGAAGCTGACCGCCTCGAGATTCTCGCGGCCGCCCTTCTCGTTGGGGATCCATTCGCCGGCCTTGCGTGAATAGTCGAGGTAGAGCATCGAGGCGACCGCGTCGACGCGCAAACCGTCGACATGGTATTTCTCGGCCCAGAACAGCGCATTGTTGACCAGGAACGACACCACCTCGCGGCGGCCGAAATTGTAGATCGCGGTGTTCCAGTCGGGATGAAAACCCTTGCGCGGATCGGCATGTTCATAGAGCGCGGTGCCATCGAAATTGGCCAGGCCATGCGCGTCGACCGGGAAATGTGCCGGCACCCAGTCGAGGATGACGCCGACGCCGGCGCGGTGGGCGCCATCGACGAAACGGGCAAAGCCGTCCGGGTCGCCAAAGCGGGCCGATGGCGCGTAAAGGCCGGTCGTCTGGTAGCCCCAGGACGGGTCGTAGGGATGTTCAGAGATCGGCATGAATTCGATGTGGGTGAAACCGGTCTCAACCACATAGGGGATCAGC
This sequence comes from Mesorhizobium sp. M7A.F.Ca.CA.002.04.1.1, assembly GCF_004022805.1. Lineage (NCBI taxonomy): Bacteria > Pseudomonadati > Pseudomonadota > Alphaproteobacteria > Hyphomicrobiales > Phyllobacteriaceae > Mesorhizobium > Mesorhizobium sp. M7A.F.Ca.CA.002.04.1.1. The sequence continues at coordinate 4,073 of NZ_RZPL01000067.1, forward strand.
CGGTCGGCCAACTCGTCCCATGACAGGAACGTTCCGTCGTCGCGAAGCTGCCAGGAGCCGGCATGGACCTCGTAGATCGAGATGGCTTCTCGCCGGTGATCGGCATTGCGCCAGAAATTGCGATGCGCCTCGTCGCCCCACTCGTGCGCCGGCGGCACCGCCACGACCGAAGCAGTAGCCGGACGCAGTTCGGATTTGAAGGCGAACGGGTCGGCCTTCAGCGGCAGCCTCACACCATCGGGGCCGATGATCTCGTATTTGTAGGGTCGTCCGGCACCGATGTCGGGTATGAACAGTTCCCAGATGCCGGTGTCGCGGCGGTCTCGCATGGTGTGCCGGCGGCCGTCCCACTCGTTGAAGTCGCCGACCACCGAGACGCGCCGCGCATTGGGAGCCCAGACGGCGAAATGCACTCCGGTGGCGCCTTCGTGATCAATGACATGGGCGCCGAGCTTATCGAACAGCCTGAGATGCGAGCCTTGGGCGATGTAGTAATCGTCCATCGGGCCCAGCACCGGACCGAACGAATAGGGATCGGTCAGCCACCAGTCGCCGCCGGCGTTCCTGGCATGATAGCGCAGGGGTTGCCGCTTCTTGATCGAGAGCTTGCCTTCGAAAAAGCCGCCATCGTTGCGCCTGGACAGTTCACCCGCGATGGTGCCGGTCAGCGTGTAGGCGGTGACGAATTCGGCATTCGGAACAAAGCACCGGGCATACAGGCTCTTGCCGACCTCATGGACACCAAGGACGGCGAAGGGATCTCCGTGCGTGCCGGCAACAATCGCCGCAACATCGCCGGCTGGCGCCAGTCCATCCGGCCCGCTTGTCGCAGCGGTCGCGCGCGGCTTCTTCATCAGGCAGTGTCCCTCCCCGGGCACCAAGTGTTTGTTTCTAGTGATGTAAATCCAACATTCAAATTCACATCACCGGGACCACATTGTTTGCGGCCTCATGCAATCACATCAGACAGGCACGTTCCAGATTTCTTTCGCATATTGGCGGATCGTGCGATCGGAGGAGAACCAGCCGACACGCGCAACGTTGCGGATTGCCCGGGCGTACCAGTCGGGACTGTTGCGCCAGACCGCATCGACCTCACGCTGGGCGGCGGCATAGGCATCGAAATCGGCGGCAACCATGAACCAGTCGCTGTTGTAGAGACCGTTGATGAGATCGCGGTAACGCTCCGGATCGTCCGGCGAGAAGACGCCTGACGAAACAGCCGCAACCGCTTGCGCCAGCTCAGGCGAGCCTTCGATGACGGCGCGCGGATCGTAGCCGTTGTTGCGCCGCTCGGCGACCTCGGCGGTGGTCAGGCCGAAGATGAAGATGTTGTCGTCGCCGACGCATTCCTTGATCTCGACATTGGCACCGTCGAGCGTGCCGATGGTCAGCGCACCGTTCAGCGCGAACTTCATGTTGCCGGTGCCCGACGCTTCCATGCCGGCGGTCGAGATCTGTTCGGACAGATCGGCGGCCGGCATCATGATCTCGGCAAGGCTGACATTGTAGTTCGGCACGAACACCACCTTCAGCAGACCGCGCACGGCCGGATCGCGGTTGATGACCTTGGCGACATCGTTGGCGAGTTTGATGATCAGCTTGGCATTGTGGTAGCTGGGCGCCGCCTTGCCGCCGAAGAATTTCACGCGCGGCATCCAGTCGCGCTCGGGATGCGAGCGGATCTGGTCGTAGAGGGCAATCGCCTCGAGGATATTCAGAAGCTGGCGCTTGTATTCATGGATACGCTTGATCTGGATGTCGAAAAGCGCCGAGGGATCGACCTTGATGCCGAGCCGGTCGGCGACGAGGTTGGCCAGCCGCGCCTTGTTGGCTCGCTTGACGGCGGCGAACTTGTCGCGAAAGGCGGCATCGCCGGCGAAACCGTCGAGATCCTTGATGGCGTCGATGTCATCGAGAAAGCGGTCGCCGATCGCCTCGCGGGCAAGCGACGTCAGCCCGGGATTACACTGGATCAGCCAGCGCCGCGGCGTGATGCCGTTGGTCTTGTTGTTGATGCGATCGGGATAGAGCTTGTGCAGATCGGCGAACACCGTCTCCTTCATCAGGTCGGTGTGAAGCGCCGAAACGCCGTTGATCGAGTGCGAACCGACAAAGGCCAGATTGCCCATGCGCACCCGGCGGTCGCCATTTTCCTGGATCAGCGAGATGCGGCCGATCTGCTCGTCCGAGAACTGGTTGGACGCACGCGCCTCCAGAAGCACTTCAGCGTTGATGGCATAGACGATCTGCATGTGGCGCGGCAAAAGCCGCTCGAACAGCGGCACCGGCCAGCTTTCCAGTGCCTCGGGCAGCAGCGTGTGGTTGGTGTAGCCGAAGGTGCGCTGGGTGATGTCCCAGGCCTGATCGAAGTCCATGCCGTGGACGTCCATCAACAGGCGCATCAACTCCGGCACAGCGATGGCCGGATGGGTGTCGTTCAGGTGGATCGCAGCCTTGTCGGGCAAGGACTTCAGGTCGCCATATTGGCTGAGATGGCGCTGAACGATGTCCTGCAGCGATGCGGTGGAGAAGAAATATTCCTGCCGAAGCCGCAGTTCCTGCCCGGCCTTGTGGGAATCGGCGGGATAGAGCACGCGCGACAAGGCATCGGCCTTGTTGCTTTCGGCGAGCGCGCCGATGTGGTCGCCGGCATTGAACTTGTCGAGCAGGATCGGATCGACCGGCATGCCCGACCAGAGCCGCAGCGTGTTGACGCGGTTGGCCCGCCAGCCGACGACGGGCGTATCATAGGCGACGGCCAGCACATGCTCGGTCGGCTTCCAGACATGGCGTTCGAGGCGTCCGTCCTTGGAGGTGATCGATTCCACCGAACCGCCGAAACCGACCTCGAACGAGCGCTCACGGCGTTCGAATTCCCACGGGTTGCCGTGATCGAGCCAGGTTTCAGGCAATTCGACCTGCCAGCCGTCGTGAATCTCCTGGCGGAACATGCCGTTGGCATAGCGGATGCCGTAGCCATGCGCGGGAATGTCGACGGTCGCCATGCTTTCCATGAAGCAGGCCGCAAGCCGCCCGAGGCCGCCATTGCCAAGTGCGGCATCCGGCTCGAGTGCGGCGATGAGATCGAGATCGACGCCCAGGGACGACAGGGCCTCGCGCATGTTGTCCATCAGGCCGAGATTGGAGAAGGCGTCGCGCATCAGGCGGCCGATGAGGAACTCCAGAGACAGATAATAGACGCGTTTTTCCTTCTGATCGTACGCCTCCTTCGTCGCCTGCATCCAGCGATCGACGATCCGGTCGCGCACGACCTTGATCGAGGCGGTCAGCCAGTCGTACTGGGTCGCAACGGCGGTATCCTTGCCGACCCGGTATTTGAGGGCCACCAAGACTTCACGTGCGAGTGTCTTGGGATCAGGATTTTCGAGCAGTGGAGGAAGGGGTTCGGATGTCATCGCGCTCGTCATGATGCCTCTCGTGCGGTTGCCATGATCATACCGGCTTTCATCGCTCCTCCCAGCCCATGCTAGCTGATACCGCTATATATTCAATCGATTTAAACATGCCCGAACCGGCATGCCCCCTGCGGCAATTTGGCAATTCGCAAGTGTGACGCGCCAAGACGGTCGCGCGACGCGCTTCAAATTCCTGTTCCGTGCCTGCCGTGCCGCCAACCCTCCAGCACTTGGGCGACATGTATCAGGCCGCCAGCGCTGCCTCGGGCGGAACCTTTGCTCCGGTCATGAAGGCCACGGCATCGGACATCGTATATTGCTTGGGATCGATGACGCAGAGGCGACGGCCGAGCCGGTGGATGTGAATGCGGTCGGCCACTTCGAACACATGCGGCATGTTGTGCGAGATCAGCACGATCGGCAGGCCGCGCTTCTTGACGTCGAGGATCAACTCGAGCACGCGGCGGCTTTCCTTGACGCCAAGGGCGGCCGTCGGCTCGTCCATGATCACCACACGACTGCCGAAGGCGGCCGCGCGCGCCACCGCAACGCCCTGCCTCTGGCCCCCCGAGAGCGTTTCCACAGCCTGGCTGATGTTCTGGATGGTCATCAGGCCAAGCTCGGTAAGCTTGTCGCGGGCGCGCTTTTCCATCGCCGGACGGTCGAGCATACGCAGCCAATCGCCCAGAAAACCCGGTTTGCGGATCTCGCGGCCAAGGAACATGTTATCGGCGATCGAGAGCGCCGGCGACAGTGCCAGATTCTGGTAGACGGTCTCGATGCCGGCTTCGCGTGCCTCCATCGGCGATTTAAAGGCGACGGGTTTGCCTTCAAGCCGGATCTCGCCTTCGTCGGGCACGGCCGCGCCGGAAATCGCCTTGATGAGCGACGACTTGCCGGCGCCGTTGTCGCCGATGACGGCGAGGATTTCGCCGGGATAAAGGTCGAAGTCGGCATTGTCGAGGGCGGTGACACGGCCATAGCGCTTGATCAGGCCACGCGCGGTGAGGATGGGCTCCTGGGTCATGGTCATGCCGACACCTTTCTGATCCATTGGTCGACTGCCACGGCGCCGATGATCAGCACACCGGTGAGCAGCACCTTCCATTGCGGATCGGCGCCCAGCATGTTGAGGCCCATGGAAACGACGCCGACGATCATCGCGCCGAACAGCGTGCCCAGGATGGAGCCGCGTCCGCCGAAGAGGGAAATACCGCCGATCACCGTCGCGGTGATGGCCTGCAGATTGTAGTCGGTGACGGCAGCCGACGGCGAGATCGAGCCGTTGCGGCCAATGGAGACCCAGGCCGCGAAAGCGGCGATCAGGCCGGCCAAGGTGTAGACCGTCATCAACACCTTCTTGGTCTGGATGCCCGACAGCTTCGCCGCCTCCTGGTCATCGCCAACGGCGTAGACATGGCGGCCCCACGCCGTGTGATTGAGCACGTACCAGAGGATCATCACGAGCAGGACCGTGGCAATGACGCCGAGCGTCAGCACCGCAGTGCCGACCTTGAAGCTGATGGCAAAGAGATGCAGCAGCGGCGCCTGGGTATCGACGTCGGTGTCGCGGATCGTCTCGTTGGCCGAATAGATGAAGTTCGTGGCCATGACGATGTTCCAGGTGCCAAGCGTCACGATGAAGGGTGGTAGCTTCATGTAGGCGACAAGCACCCCGTTGAGCAGCCCGCAGGCGGCGCCGGCGGCAAGCCCGATCGCCACTGCGAGCGCGCTCGGCATGCCGTAGGAGACCGCGCAATTGCCCATGATCACCGCTGAAATCACCATGATCACACCAATCGACAGGTCGATGCCTGCGGTCAGGATGACCAATGTCTGCGCAGCCCCCAGAATGCCGATGATGGCGATCTGCTGCAGGATAAGCGTCAGCGTGTAGGACGAAAAGAAACGCCCACCGATGGTGATGCCGAAGACGATGATCGCCAGAACCAGGACGATCAGCGGCACCGCGGCCGGCGTCGAATGCAAGAAATGCTGGATACGCTTGACGGCCGATTTGTGCTCGTCAAAAGCAGCAACGCTGGTGTCGCTGCTCGAGAGAACCTTCTCGAATTCCTGAGCTTGAGCCATGTTTTCTCCCCGTAGGCTTCAGCCAAACGCCGACGCCAGTCCACGCCTTTCCGGTCTGCTGCCGGGATTGTTCGCGGTCACGCGAGCCATCGTCCACCCGAAGCAGCCGGGGATCAAGCCCCGACCGCTCAGGTTCCTTGGATGCCGGTCAGAACGGCATCAGCCCCAGCACTTGGCGAGGCCTTCCTTGGTGTCGATGGACTTGACGCCGGTGGCCGGCTTGTCGGTCACCAGGTTGACGCCGGTGTCGAAGAAGTTCTTGCCTTCGGTCGGCTTCGGCTTGGTTCCGTCCTTGGCAAAAGCGGCGATCGCCTCGATGCCGAGTGCAGCCATCTGCAGCGGGTATTGCTGCGAAGTGGCGCCGATGACACCTTCGGCCACCGACTTCACGCCGGGGCAGCCGCCGTCGACGGAAACGATCAGCACCTGGCTTTCGAGGCCGACAGCCTTGAGCGCCTGGTAGGCGCCGACAGCGGCGGGCTCGTTGATGGTGTGGATGACGTTGATGGTGTTGTCCTTCTGCAGGAGGTTCTCCATCGCCTTGCGGCCGCCCTCTTCGTTGCCGTTGGTGACGTCATGGCCGACGATGCGCGGATCGGTCTCGTCGCCGATCTTGTTGGGATCTTTTACATCGATGCCGTAGCCCATCATGAAGCCTTGGTCGCGCAGCACGTCGACAGTCGGCTGCGAAGGCGTCAGGTCAAGGAAGCCGATCTTGGCGTCCTTGGCCTTGTCGCCGAGCGTGGCGGCGGCCCAGGCCCCGATCAGCTTGCCTGCTTCGAGATTGTCCGTCGCGAAGGTCGCATCGGCGGCGTCGATCGGATCGAGCGGCGTGTCGAGCGCGATCACCAGCAGGCCGGCATCACGCGCTTTCTTCACGGTCGGCACGATGCCCTTGGTGTCGGATGCGGTGATCAGGATACCCTTGGCGCCATCGGCGATGCAGCTTTCGATCGCCGCGACCTGGCTCTCGCTGTCGCCGTCGATCTTGCCGGCATAGGTCTTGAGGTCGACGCCGAGTTCCTTGGCCTTCGCGGTCGCGCCTTCCTTCATCTTGACGAAGAAGGGATTGGTGTCGGTCTTGGTGATCAGGCAGGCGCCGACACCGGCCGCGGATGCGGACGAGGCAAACGCCATCAGCCCCAGAGCCGCGGCGGCAAACACGGTCGATTTCAACAATTTTGTATTGGTCACGATTTTCCTCCCAGTGGAACCATTCCGATGCCGGCCAACCGGCACCTGCAGCGCATCCAACGAAATTCTCCCAGCGTGGACGCTGCCTTAACAGACACCAGGCCGAAGCCCGTGTCAATAATTAAATCACTCTTATTTATTATTGACAGCATTGCTTCGTTCACCCATTCTGGCCCAAAAGCATTGAGGGGAAACGACGGGAGGAACAGGGTGGAAACGGCCATTGCGAGGCACGGTTCGCCCGAGGTGAATGACAGTCTCATTCACCGCGGCACCAACCAGAGCGGCATGCGCGACCACAATGAGCGGTTGGTGCTGTCGCTGGTGCGTCAACACGGCAGCCTGGCAAAATCCGACATCGCCCGCATGACCGGACTTTCGGCGCAGACGGTTTCCGTCATCATGCGCGAGCTGGAGGAAGAAAGCCTCCTGCTGCGTCAGGCGCCGTTGCGCGGCAAGATCGGCCAGCCTTCCATCCCGATGGCGCTCAATCCCGAAGGCGCTTTCTTCATCGGCCTGAAGATCGGCCGCCGCAGCGCTGAACTGGTGTTGATCGACTTCCTTGGCAATGTCCGTTCGATGCTACAGCATTCCTATCGCTACCCGGCGCCGCGCGAGACGGTGGACTTCGTCAGCAACGGCATGCGGCAGATGCGCGGCGAGCTGACGCCCGCGCAAGACAAGCGCATCGCCGGGCTGGGCATCGCCATGCCGTTCGAATTGTGGAACTGGGCCGATACCGCCGGCGCCCCGCGCGACGTGATGGACGAATGGCGTCACCGCGACATCAGGGCCGACATCCAGGCGCAATGCGATTTTCCGGTCTATTTGCAGAACGACGCCACGTCGGCCTGCGGCGCCGAACTCGTCTTCGGGCAGGCGGGCGCTGCGCGTGACTTCGTCTATTTCTATATCGGCGCCTTTGCCGGTGGCGGCATTGTGCTGAACGGCCGGCTTTTCGGCGGCCCGACCGGCAATGCCGGAGCGCTCGGCTCCATGCCCGTGCCCGGGCCGGACGGCAAGCCGACCCAACTGATCGATGTCGCTTCCATCGCCATGCTCGAAAAGGCGCTCAATGCGCGCGGCATCGAGGCCTCGCATCTGTGGACCTCGCCGGACGACTGGGGCGAGATCGGACCCGAACTCGACGGCTGGATCGCCAGCGCCTCAAGGGCGCTCGCTTACGCCATCGTCGCCGCATCCTCGATCATCGATTTCGAAGCGGCGGTGATCGACGGCTGGATGCCGAAGGCGGTGCGCCGCCAGCTGGTCGACGCCATCATTGCGGCAATCGCCACGATCGACGGCGAAGGCTTGAAGCTGCCCGCCATTCGCGAGGGAACCGTCGGTATCCATGCCCGGGCGCTCGGCGGCGCCAGCCTGCCACTTTCCGAACGCTTCCTGATCGGCTCGACGACGATTTCCAGGAGCGCCTGATGCTGATCGGAATCCCGGCGCTGCTCGGTCCGGAGCTTCTGGCGATCCTGCGCGGCATGGGCCATGGCGACGAAATCGCCCTTGTCGACGGAAACTATCCGGCGGAACAGCAGGCAACCCGACTGGTACGCGCCGATGGCCACCCTCTTATCCCGGTACTCGATGCGATATTGAGTGTCCTGCCTGTCGATGACGCCGTGCCGGAGGCGCTGTTTCGCGCCTCGGTCCGAGGCGATCCCTCGCTTGCCGATCCTGTCCATCATGAGATCGAAGCGATCTGCGCCAAACGGGCGCCAGGCCGCAAGGTGGTTGCGCTGGCCGGCGCCGACTTCTATGCACGGGTCAAATCGGCGCATGCCATCGTCGCGACAAGCGAGCCGCGGCTCTACGCCAACATCATCATACGCAAGGGCGTGATCTATCCGCCGGAGACCAAGAAGCCATGATCCTCTGCTGCGGCGAAGCCCTGATCGACATGCTGCCGCGCACGACGACAGCGGGCGAGCCGGCCTTTGCGCCTTATGTCGGCGGCGCCGTATTCAACACGGCAATCGCACTTGGCCGGCTCGGCGCGCCGGCCGGCTTCTTTTCCGGCCTGTCGTCGGATCTGTTCGGCGGCCAATTCCGGGATGCGCTTGGGGCGAGCAAGGTCAGTTCCACCTATGCACACACCTCGCCACGGCCAACCACGCTGGCCTTCGTCAAGCTCACCAACGGCCAGGCGACGTACACTTTCTATGACGAGAACACCGCCGGACGCATGCTGACGATCGACGATTTGCCGCAGCTCGGCAACGAGATCGAAGCCATGCTGTTC
>NZ_RZPL01000680.1:0-3063 GCF_004022805.1 Mesorhizobium sp. M7A.F.Ca.CA.002.04.1.1
ATCCAAAAGTGCGGCTGCTGCTCGACTTCATGGCCGAGCGCTGCCAGCGGCTGATCAACGATCTGCTTGCTGGCAAATAAAGGCTGGCCGGCAAATAGGGACTGGCCGGTAGGTGAGCGGCGGTTTGGCCCAGCGCCGGCGGTTGCCATCCCAGGATGTGGCGAACATAGTTCGGGGTGGCATTTCATCTCATAGGAACCCCCGATGGACAACGGCGCCACAATGCATCTTGCCGTTTCGCTCGCCGATCCATCACTCGAGACTGGGTTGGAATTCAGCCGCCTGGCTGGTTTCGTGCAAAAGGCTGAAGCAGCCGGGCTGGACATGGTGCTGCTTGCCGATGCCGCGCCAGCGTCCGAAAGCGAAGCCGCGAACAAACGGATGCCCTTCGAAGCGACGACCTTGCTGGCCGCTCTGGCGACTGTCACAAGCAGGATCGGCTTGGTTGCCGCTGCCTCGACAATTGCCCACCAACCCTACAATCTGGCACGCCGTTTCGCTTCGCTCGACGTTATCAGCCACGGCCGCAGTGGCTGGAACGCAACCATGACGCAAGCGCCACGGGAAGCAGCCAATTTCAGCCGGCCCGAAGGATTTTCGCCTAACGATTTCCGCCGTCGCAGTGAGGAATATATCGGCATCGTGCAAGGTCTGTGGCAGGGCTGGGATGCGGACGCCCTGCTGTTCGACCAGGGCGGCGGCCGCTTCCACGACCCCGAAAAGATGCACCTGCTGGAGCACAAGGGCGAATTCTTTTCCGTGCGCGGACCGCTGAACGTCGCCCGGTCGCCGCAGGATACGCCAGTGCTCGTCTTGTCGGGCCTGCAGGAATCCGACTTCGATATTGCCACTCGCACCGCCGATGTCATCCTGCTGGACGGCGGACTGGTGGAGGGCGCGACCGAACGCTATGACGATATCAGGCGCCGTGTCACGGCGTGCGGACGCGATCCGGATGCTGTGAAAGTGCTGACGAACGTCGCGCTTATCGCCGATAGTAAGCCGGCTGCCGTCGCCGAGAGGCTGGAAAAGGAATTCCGGGCGAGAGGCTGCGACGGGTTCAACATCCTGATGCCGGCACAGCTTTCTGCGCTCGACGATTTCGTCGATCTGGTCTTGCCGGCGCTGCGGCGGCGTGGCTTGTTTCGAGAGAACTATCGCGGAAAAACGTTGCGCTCGCATCTCGGGCTTGCCGGCGGAGGTGACCAATGACTGCCCGCCAGATGAAGCTCGGCGCCTTTCTGTGGGCGACAGGTCATCACATCGCCGCCTGGCGCCACCCCAAGGCGCACGTCACCGCCGGCATAGACATCGATCATTACATCCAGCTGGCGCGCACGGCGGAGGCGGCGAAGTTCGACATGGTGTTCTGCGAGGACGCCGCCGGCCTGCGTGAAGCCAATATCGGCATTGCCAGCCAGACGTCGCGCTCGATCGGTTTCGAGCCGATCAGCCTGCTCTCGGCGCTCGCCGTCCAGACCAGCCGCATCGGCCTCGTCTCGACAGCGTCGACAAGCTACAACGAGCCCTATGGGCTGGCACGAACCTTCCTGTCGATCGACCATCTGAGCGGCGGCCGGGCCGGCTGGAATCTGGTCACCTCGGCCAGCCCCATCGAAGCAGCCAATTTCGGCGCGACGGGCCTCAAGCCCCATGCCGACCGCTACGAACGGGCGCGCGAGTTCGCCGAGGTGGTGACCGGCCTGTGGCACGGCAAGGCTTCCGGCCATAACGGCCAGAGCTTTTCGGTTCGCGATCCGCTCGACCTGCCGCGCTCGCCGCAGGGCGCGCCGGTGATGGTTCAGGCCGGCGCCTCGGATGTCGGCCGCGACCTTGCCGCCCGCACCGCCGATGTGGTGTTCACGGCGGCGCAGACCTTCGAGGAAGCCAAGGCCTTCTATGACGATCTCAAAGGACGTCTGGCGGCCTATGGGCGCGAGCCGGACGACATCAAGATCATGCCGGGCGTCGCACCGGTGGTGGCGGAGACCGAAGCGGAGGCCCGTGAAAAATACGAGGAATTGCAGGAGCTGATCCCCGACGATGTCGGCGTGGCGCTGCTGTCCAGCTATCTCAGCATCTCCGATCTGTGGCGCTATCCGATCGATGGGCCACTGCCGGAACTGCCGGAGAGCGAGGGGATGAAGAGCAGGCAAGCGCTGGTCATCGAGCAATCGCGCCGCGACGGCCTCTCCATCCGCCAGCTCGCCCGGCATTTTGCCGGCGCGCGGGGCCATTGGCGCATCGTCGGCACAGCGGCCCAAGTCGCCGACGAACTGCAGGCGCGGTTCGAGGGTAGCGCGGCCGACGGTTTCAACGTCATGCCCTCATATTTCCCCGGGGAACTCGATGCCTTTGCCACGCTCGTCGTGCCGGAGTTGCAGCGGCGCGGACTGTTCCGGACGGAATACCAGGGCCGCACGCTGCGCGACCATCTGGGTTTGAAACGGCCGGTTTAGCTGCGGCGCAGCTTAGCTTGCCATCACCTTGCCATGCGGAATTTGATGGTCGGCATTTAAGGCTGCGTTGTGATTGACCAACGCCGTCATGATCTCGGCCGCAGCCAGCGCCGCGATGACCTGAGGGCGCTTGTCCTTGACGGTGTCGCCGCCAATTGGCGAGACGAGGCGGGCAAACTCGGCCTGGCTGCCGTCCGCCGATTTCAGGAACCAGGTCCTGAACGTCGCTTTCTTCGTCTTCGAGCCGATCATGCCGACATAGGCGGTGTCACCGCGTTTCAGCGCTTCCGCGACGATCAGGAAATCCAGCGCATGATCGTGGGTCAGGATGGCGAAGGCGGCGCCGGCGGGGGCATTCCGCACCATCGCTTCCGGCATAGCTGTCAGCCGTGTCTCGATGGTTTCGGGCATGCCTTCCAGTGCTTCGGCCCGCGTCTCGATGACGACGCCGTGCACGGGAAGAAGTGCGATCGCCGATGCCAGCGCCTGGCCGACATGGCCGCCACCGAAGATGTAGACGTACGGCAGGTGCGCCTCTTCGGCTTCGGCGGCCGCAACCAGGTCGCCGGCAAGCGCAGCATCGACGAGCCGGATCAAGACTTCG
>NZ_RZPL01000681.1:0-3059 GCF_004022805.1 Mesorhizobium sp. M7A.F.Ca.CA.002.04.1.1
TGCCAGGACCATGGAACCCGGCGCTGGCGGCCAAGCAGATCGCCACCATCAGCTACCTGACCAACGGCCGCGTCGCGATCAACCTTGTCTCCGGCTGGTTCCGCGGCGAGTTCCACGCCATCGGCGAGCATTGGCTCGACCATGACGAGCGCTACCGCCGCTCGGAGGAATTCATCCGTGCGCTGCGCGGAATATGGACTGAAGACAGCTTCACCTTCCGTGGCGATTTCTACCGCTTCAATGAGTATTCGCTGAAGCCGAAACCGCCGCAAGTACCCGAAATCTTCCAGGGCGGCTCGTCGCGCGCCGCGCGCGACATGGCATCGCGCGTCTCGGACTGGTACTTCACCAACGGCAACACGCCGGCCGAGATCGCCAAGCAGGTCGATGATATCAGAGTCAAGGCGAAGGCCAATAACCATTCCGTCAAAGTTGGCGTCAACGCCTTCGCGGTCGTTCGCGAGACCGAGGACGAGGCCAGGGCGGTGCTCGCCGAAATCATCGCCGAGGCCAATCCCGACGCGGTCAATGCTTTTGGCCATGAGGTCAAGAATGCCGGCAAGGCCTCGCCGGAAGGTGAGGGCAATTGGGCGAAATCGTCCTTCGACGATCTGGTCCAGTACAATGACGGTTTCCGCTCGAACCTGATCGGCACCCCCAGGCAGGTCGCTCAACGCGTCGTCGACCTGAAGCGCGCGGGTGCGGATCTTATCCTGCTCGGTTTCCTGCACTTCCAGGAGGAGGTCGAGTATTTCGGCAAGCATGTCATCCCGCTCGTTCGCGAACTGGAACACGCCGAGGCGGCGGCGTCGCTGGCGGCGGAATAGTCACCCCATAGGCACGCCGGACAGGCGCCGGCCCGCACGCACGAAGCTTGCCCGGCGCGCTGATCCGTCGGGCGGCAACAGGATTTTGCGCGCCTAATCGAGGACGATTGGAATGCCGTTGCCCAGTTATACGCTCGGAGTGATGGAGGCTTCCGCCTATGCACCGGAGGTCTTTGCGCGCGGCCTGCCGTCAGACCAGCGGCCGGAGCAGTCGTTCGAAGATGCCGCCAGGCCGGCAGAGTCCGTTGCCGCCGCCTCTCCGTTGCTTTCGCTTCAGGGCATCAGCCTGTCCTTTGGCGGCGTCGTGGCACTGGCCGATATCGACCTATCGGTCCGCCAAGGCGAGATCCGTGCCATCATCGGCCCGAACGGCGCCGGCAAGAGTTCGCTGATCAACGTCATCAGCGGCGTCTACCGGCCGGATCGCGGCCATGTCCGGCTCGACGGTACCTCCTATGCCCAGGTCCCGACGCAGCGGCTGGCCCATCTCGGCGTCGCCAGAACCTTCCAGAATCTCGCACTGTTCAAGGGCCTAAGCGTCCTCGACAATGTCGCCTCTGGCCTTGCCTACAAGGTTCGCTCCAACTTTGCCGGCCAGGTGCTCGGCATCGGCCGCTCGCGTGGCGAGCAGCGCGATTCACGCAGCCGTGCCGAACAGATCCTTGAATTCCTCCATCTCACCGCCATTCGCGACCGTCTTGTCGGCACCTTGCCTTACGGGCTGCAGAAGCGTGTCGAACTGGCCCGCGCGCTGGTGGCCGAGCCGCGCCTGCTTTTGCTGGACGAGCCGATGGCCGGCATGACAGCGAGCGAAAAGAGCGAGATGGCGTCTTTCGTCCGTGCCGCGCGCGATCGTTTCGCCACCACCGTGGTGTTGATCGAGCACGATGTCGGCGTCGTCATGGGTCTGTCCGATCGCATCGCCGTTCTCGACTACGGCCGCAAGATCGCCGACGCCACGCCCGATGAAGTCAGGAACGACCAACGCGTCATCGATGCCTATCTCGGCGTCGCCTCGGACAATGAGGACGGGGCAGGCATATGATCGCCGATTTCGACTACCAATTCTTCATCGAAGTGCTCGTCGGCGGCCTGCTCTCAGGCGTCATGTATTCGCTTGTCGCGATCGGCTTCGTGCTCATCTACAAGACCTCGGGCGTGCTCAATTTCGCGCAAGGCGCGATGCTGCTGTTTGCGGCACTCACCTTCGTCAGCCTCGTCGAGCGCGGTATTCCGTTCGCGCTGGCGCTGGCGGTCACCTTCGCCATCATGGTGGCGATGGGTGTCGCCATCGAGCGCACGGTGCTGCGGCCACTGACCAACAAGCCGCCGATCACACTGTTCATGGCGACGCTCGGCCTGTCCTACATCATCGAGGGCGCCGCCCAGCTGATCTGGGGCACGCAGGTCCATGGCCTCGATCTCGGCATCGAGGACGTGCCGCTGGAAATCGGCGGCGTGCTGATCAGCCAGTTCGACATTTTTGCCGCGGTGGTTGCCGCCGGCATGGTCCTCCTGCTGTCGCTGTTCTTCCGCTACACCCGCATCGGCCTCTCCTTCCGCGCCGTTGCCGACGACCAGTTCGCGGCCCTCGCGGTCGGCCTCAGGCTGCCCTTGATCTGGGCCACCGTGTGGGCTGCCGCCGGCCTTGTCGCCCTGGTGGCGGGACTGCTCTGGGGCGCACGCCTCGGCGTGCAGTTCTCGCTGTCGCTGGTGGTGCTGAAGGCGCTGCCGGTGCTGGTGCTCGGCGGCTTCGATTCCATCCTCGGCGCCATCGTCGGCGGGCTTCTGATCGGCGCCAGTGAGAAGCTCGCCGAGGTCTATATCGGCGATTATTTCGGCGGCGGCATCGAGAGCTGGTTTGCCTATGTCGTCGCGCTCGTCTTCCTGCTGATCCGCCCTTCCGGCCTGTTCGGCCAGAAGCTCGTTGAGAGGATCTGAACGATGACCGCGATAACAAGCGATTTCGTCGCCGCGCCGGTGCTGCCGAAATGGGTCGTACCGGTCCTGCTGCTCGCCTTCGCCTATGGTGTCGTGCCGCTGATCGGCTCAAGTTATCTGTTCGAGGCCATCCTGCTGCCGTTCCTGGCGCTCAGCCTCGCCGGCGTGGGCTTGAACATTCTCACCGGCTATGCCGGCCAGGTCTCGCTGGGCAGTGCCGCCTTCATGGCGGCGGGCGCCTTCGCCGCCTATAATTTCAACCTGCGCGTCGAGGGCCTGCCGCCCATCGGC